>JAIPKB010000044.1 GCA_021733795.1 Akkermansiaceae bacterium
CGCCGAACCCGCCGCCGAACCCGCCGCCGAACCCGCCGCCGAACCCGCCGCCGAACCCGCCGCCGAACCCGCCGCCGAACCCGCCGCCGAACCCGCCGCCGAACCCGCCGCCGAAGCTACCGCCGACACCGAAGAAGCCGAAGCCGAACCTGCCGCCGACCCCAAAGACGCCATCGACGAAGAGAAAGAGGAACCCGAGCTGGGCACCAATTCAATCGGCTTCGCCTTAGGTGGCGGTGCCCCCTTCGGCGACAAAGCCGCCTTCCGGCGCCGCTTTTCCCAGAACGGCAATTTCTACGGTGGAATCAGCAACTTGAGCATGGAGTCCGAACTCAATGACACCACCACGCTTACCCTCGAAGGGCACGCACTGTTCGGATTGGAAGACTACGACCTCGCGGCGACCTTCAACAAGGAGGATGTCGGATTTCTCAAGCTCGGATTCAAACAGTTCCGCACTTGGTATGACCCGTCGGGTGGGGTTGAGACGCCCCTGACCAATAATGCTTGGGACCTGGACCGCGGCGAGGTTTGGCTGGAAGCCGGCCTGCGGATGGAGGACCTCCCGGCGATCACCTTCGGCTACAACCACCGTTGGCGCAACGGCAACAAAGACTCCACCATGTGGCAGGGATACGACTTGCTCTCCTCGTCGACCACTCCCTATCCCGGCTACTACGACATCGACGAAACCTCGGACATTTTCCGGCTCGACGTCGAACACACCGTCAAGAATACCGACCTTGGCCTCTATCTCCGCTATCAGAGTGACCGGAACCATGACACCCGAACCAACTCCAACTCTCCTGCCGTTCCTGCGGCCAGCGAGGCTTGGGAAACCAATTTATTCAGCTCCCGGTTGTCCAGCCAAACGCGGTTCAATGATCGGATGCTGTTGTCATTCGGCTATCTGTTCACCTCCGTGGATACCGATGTCGGCGGCTCGTATAATGCCGCGAACATCAACAACATCCGCCGTCTTACAGGCGGCAGCGAGCTTTCCCAAAATGTGTTCAACCTCAATTTCTGGTGGAATCCGATTGACGACCTGACTGTCGTGCCGTCGGCGCGTATGGAATGGCAGAACATCAATGCCTCGACCGTCGAGAGGGACACCGCCGGTGCCTTGCTGAATCAAGGAATCCAGAGCAGCGGGGTTGATGTGTTCGAGGCCAACGAGCAGATCGAGCTACGCTACACCGGACTTCCCAACGTCCTGCTCTATGCCAGAACCGAATGGTCATACGACTCCAAGGAAATGGTGATCTATGAAAGCCCGGATGACAGAGGCACCCGATGGGCGGATGTTGATACCTATACCGGCAAATACTCCATCGGCGCGAACTACTATCCTCTCAGTGGCTTGAGCTTGTCCGCTCAATACTACTATCGCAACCTCGATCAGGATTTTTCAAACCGCTACAACCCGGCAGGATCCACGCAAAACATGCTCGATGGCCAACTCCTGTCCCAGAGCGCCGACACCAACGATCTGAACCTTCGCTTGACTTGGCGCGCAATGCCTAACCTGACTCTCGTAACCCGTTTCGATTTCCAAAATGAAACCCGGGAGAACCAGGCATTTAGCGATCCTGCGGCCGTAACCCCCACGGCGTCGATCGAAAGCGCCGATATCACCCGCAGCATCTTCAGCCAGAGTGCCACCTGGATGCCATTGGAACGGGCCTACCTGCAAGGCACCCTGAGCTACGTTTCAGCCGAGACCGACACGCCAGCCAACGGCCAGGCCCCGAATAAGATCACCGACACCGACAACGACTACTTCACTCTCTCGCTGGCTGCCGGATACGCGCTGGATGACAAGACCGATATCACCGCCGGTTACTCCTACTACTATTGCGATAACTACAATCCACTGCTCGCCCCGCCGATCGGCTCTATCGGGTATGGCTCCAGCCTCGAAGAACACGTCTTCTCGATCTCCCTGAACCGCCAAATCGCTCCCAGCATGATGTGGAATCTTGGTTACGGTTACTACACCGGCACTGACAGCGCGGTGGCCGGATTCAACAATTTTTCCACCCACATGCTCTCAACCGGCCTGCAAATCCGCTTCTGACGTCCTCCTAACTCCCCCGGAACTTCGTTCCAAACCACCAAACAAACAAACAAACCGAAATTATGAACTGGAAAATCAAAGCCGCCATGCTCTCCGCCGCCGTCATGATCGCCGCTCCCGCCGCTTATGGTGGCGCAGCCGAAACCTACGGCAAGCAATGCGCCTCCTGCCACGGCAAAGACGGCAAGGGCCAAACCACGATGGGCAAAAAATTCAAGGCCCTGGATTACACCACCGCCGCAGGCCAGAAATGGTCCGATGCGGATGGGGTCAAGGTCATCCTCGATGGCAAGGGCAAGATGAAGGGCTACAAGGCCAAAGGCATCGATGAAGCCGCAGCCAAGGATCTGGTCAAATATATCCGCGCGTTCAAAAAATAACCCCACCAGTCGCTGAAGCAGCCGCCAATACGTCAATTCAGCAATCCATGCCCAATGATTGCAATCAGACGCGTAGCCAGCAGGTGATTTAGCTTCATAATCGACCCAGATCGGTGACCCCTCCCGGCTACCATCCACTCACAACCACCAACCACAACCCACCGAATCAGACTCCAAGTGCCGCGTCATCATTGACCCTGAAACAGCCCCCAAAAGCAATCCACTAAAAGAAACCAGCAAACCAACACAAAAAATGAAAATCAATCGAACAACTCGCGGTGCAGGCGGCCTATTGGCAGTGCTGCTAATGGCGACCGGAACGGCCTCCTTGATGGCCCAGGATCCCATGCTCCAAGCCCGTCCGCTCACCCCTTGGGAAATCTCCTCTATACCTGTTGCAGGCGCCCAGCCCTCCGGAGGGCTCCACACCGTCGGCCTTGGCCAGCCCGCGTATCTCGAAGCCCTGGTGGCCATCGACGCCCCCGAAGGTGCCGAGGTGACTTGGGCGCTCACCAAGTCCCCGCTCGGCTCGATCAACGCGCTTGAAGACAGCCCGCTGGGGCCGGAAGTACCCATCTACAATCGCATGGAGCGTGAGGAATACAAGATTGCCGGCCGGAAGATGCTGCGGCCCAGCGCCGAAGGCCAGTACACGGTCACGGCCACCGTCACCATCGAAGGAACCCCCACCGAACTCACCTTTGACATCACCGCCGCCACCTACATGGGGATCAATACCTGCACCCTCTGCCACAGCGGCGGAGCCGGCGCCCCCGACGTGGTGGACAAATGGAAAATGACCGGCCACGCGAGCATTACCCAGAGGGACGTGGACGGCATCACCAGCAGCCACGCCAGGGAAAGCTGCCTCGCATGCCACGCCACGGGCTACGATAAAAACCCGCTCGCGGTCAACGGCGGTTTTGACGACGTCGCCAAGGCTCTGGAATGGACCTACCCGGCCGAGCTGGTTCCTGGCAACTATGATGCCATGCCCGCCAAGCTGAAGAACGTCTCCAACGTCCAGTGCGAAAGCTGCCACGGAGCCGCCAGTCAACACGCGATCACGGCCCTCACCGATCCGGAAGGATCCAAGGCGATGGTCGATGTAAACTTCATGGCCGGGACCTGCACCCAGTGCCACTCCGGAAGCACCCACCACACCTACGGGATGGAGTGGGAAACCTCGAAGCACGCCGCTGCGGTGGTCGAAGAGCGCTCTTCCTGCGCCGGTTGCCATCAGGGCATCGGCTTCATCGACCAAACCAAAGGTTTGGAGCCAGGAACGGAATACACTCCGATCAACTGCCAGACCTGCCACGACCCGCATGATGCCGCCAATCCGCACCAGATCCGGACCTTGGCAGACGTCACGCTGATGGACGCCAGCAAGCCCGGCGGACCCACCGTCGTCACTGAAGGCGGCAATGGCAAACTCTGCATGCAGTGCCACATCTCCCGCCGCGATGCGGAGGATTATGTCCTAACCACCAATGGCAGCAACCGTTTCGGCCCGCACCACGGTCCGCAGACCGACATGTTCGTGGGTGCCAACGCCGTGACCTACGGCAAGGACATCCCCAGCTCCGCTCACTATGGTTCGATTGAGGATTCCTGTGCGACCTGCCACATGCAGCCAATCTCGACCACAGACCCCGGATGGCCCAACCTCGGTGGCCACACTTGGGAGATGGCCTGGGATGGCCCGGATGGCCGCGTGGAAATGACGGCGGCCTGCACCTCCTGCCATGGCGAAATCGAAGGATTCAACTTCAGGCGCAAGGATTACGACGGCGATGGCATCGTCGAAGGCGTCCAAACCGAAGTCAGAGGCCTTCTGGACCGCCTGGCGATCATGCTGCCGCCGGTCGGAGTGCCCAAACCGAACCATTCCGCCACCAACCTTGGAATCAATTCGAGCTGGAACAAGCAACAGTTGGCAGCCGGTTACAACTACCTCTTTGTGGTGGAAGACGGCAGTTGGGGCGCTCACAACATGAGCTACGCGGTGGGCATCCTCGAGGCCGCCATCGCCGACCTGAGTGGCGACGCCAACAAGGACGGCATTGCCGACTGGTGGCAGGAGCAATACTTTGGTGCCGGATGGGCCAGCAACCCAGAGGCCGCGCCGAATGCGAGCCCCGCCGGCGACGGCATGCCCAACTGGCTGAAGTTCAGCTTGAACCTCGATCCCCATGTGGCCGGTGTGGTCCTGCCCGACGGCGTCGTCTATGCCAATGGCAAGGCGCTTGGTGGAAACCCCGCAGAGGGTGCCGCTGAGATCCGCATCTACACTGCCGCGGAAATTGCCTTCTCCACCGTCGTGGAAGAGGAATACCAAATCCAGGCAACCTCGGACGTCAGCGGTGGCTGGCAGAACGTCGGCGAACCGATTCCGGGCACCGGCGAGGTCATCAGCTACCTGACCCCGACCCGTCACAACGTAAAACAGTTCTACCGCGTCGTGCATGGTCCTAAGGGATCCTAACGGCTGCTAGAGAACCGACTATTCATTGGCCCCTCCCCGCTTGCGGGGAGGGGCTTTTGATTTGATGGGGCGGCATGGATTTCAGGCATCGGAGGACGAGGTCTCCAATCAGTGCCGCGCCAGCTGCGGTTCTTTCTCCTCCCTTCGCATGCGGCCCCGGGTGCATGACAAAAATGGTCAGCGCCCGTTTCACGCTTGCCACTGGCAGGGACCGACCTCCGGGCGGTCCGGTCAATACCGGCCACTTAAGTGGCCAGTATTGGGCGGTCCGGTTGGGGACGGTCCCGAGCATGGGGGAAACTGACTCCTGTCTGCAGTTCCAATCTGCGCTTGGGTGAAGACCGCCGGGCGCGCATGCCAAGGGGATGGGAAAGGAGAGCCCAAGCAGGTTCATCGAGCGGCTCTTGGGCGCTTCTTTCCCGCTTCTTTGGCGGGTGGACAGGAATGTCCACTCTCCTTATGCGGCCTTATGCGGCCCCGGCGGTGCCGCGCCACGCTGCTTCAGCCGACCCGCAATCAAAACTCCCACCCCCCTCACTGAGAGGAGGGAGCCACGCCCTTCAAGCGCTCCAACGCGGTGACTTGAGCGTCAAGACGTGCCGCGATCTCCTTGAGTTTCTCCGCCTGGGCGGCATGCGCCTGCTGCACCTCCTTCATGGCCAGCGCCAGCCCCGCCTCGGACTTGTTTTTCTGCGCGTCGATGAGCCGTTGCTCGGCTTCCTGAATTCGGGTCTGCATTGCAATGGCGGCCACCTTCAACTCCTTTAAACTTGCCTCGCGAAGGACCTGCCGCCCCTCATCCACCGGCATCGTTTCCAAATCGGGGATCGCACGCTTCACCTCTTCAAAAGTGCTCGATTCGGCCTGGCTGGCGGCCGCCACCAGCGAGGCCAATGACTGGGCACCACTCACCCGCATAATCGCGCGGGTCAGATCCGCCTCCAAGGCCTGCTCCCACTCCGGAGTGATCCGGGCCAGTGATTCCTTCTGATCGTCCTGTGCCACACTCAGCCCCAGATAGCAGGGCTCACCCTTGTTGAGGTTGAAGGCCGTGATCCCGTCTGCTGCAGCGGCATCCAGATCGGCGTCCGCCCGGGACACGTTGCGGACTACCTTGATATTGCCGCCCGCCTCGCGCTCGTAGGCGGACAGCAACTCGTCCACCCGCCCGGAAAATGCCTTCAGCGCAACGAGGTGGTCCGCTTCGCCCAGCAGCGCATAAAACCGGATCTCAAGCGGCGACTTCAAACGACTCAATACCGCCCGGCTACTGTCGGACAAGCGAACTCCCGGCTCGGCAGCACCACTTGGCGGCACCGGGCGGAAATACCAAAAGCCACCAACCGCAACGGCCAAGGCACCGCAAACGACGGCAAGAATAAGTGGCGAAACTTTGCCTGCCAGCCAACAGGAACGTCTGCTTGCAGGATTGGCCGGTCTAGCCGGGGATTGATTGAGCAATTGCATAGGACATTAGTCTAAAAGGCGGCTGCAAACTGTCAACGGAGTCAGAAACCGTCAAGGAATACTTGGAGAAAAACCACGAGTAATTCTGTAACGCGAAGGGAGGGCCGGTACCGGTTCGGAGCTACCGGGAATCCAACTTGCTCTGCACCAGGTCTTTTTTTTCGGTCAAACGCTATTTTTAAAACCAAACTTTTATTTGTCATGTCAAATTAAGAATGCGGGATCTTTGTTTCATGATTTGTTTGGCGCCGGGACAAAAACGGGGTAGGTTTGGAACCTTTAATCTCCCCCCCACTCCCAATGCGCACGCCAATCAACAGCAACCATTTTGCCGGTCGGAAAATAGTTTTAGCCGCATTGGCTTTTCTTACGGCGGTGCTTGTTCTAGGCGTACTTCCCGCTTCGGCGGTCGGGTCGGAACCGCTGCGAGAGCAGTCGGTGACCCTCGCGAAGGGTTGGAACGCGGTGTTTCTGGAGGTTGATCCGGTCGAGCGGGCACCTGGCGCGGTGTTTGCCAATGTCCCGGTGGATATCGTGGCGCGGTATTTCACGCTGGTCACGCCGGTGCAGTACATCAGCGATCCGGCGGACGAGCCGTGGAAGACCAAAGGGTGGGGGGTCTGGTATGCACCGACCCGGGAGGATGCGTTTCTCACCAGCCTGCATGCCATTCAGGGGAACCGATGCTACCTGATCCACGCGACTGCGGCGGCCACTTGGAAGGTAACCGGGGCGGTCCGCCTCCAGCAGACGAGCTGGAAGACCGATTCTTTCAATCTTTTCGGGGCCTGCATTGACCCTGCGGCGGCACCGACGTTCGGGCGGTTCTTTTCTGGAGCGGGTGGCAGGATCGGCTCGCGGATCTACCGGTTGGTCGAGGGGAAATGGACCAAAGTCAATCAGCCGGACGCCACCGCGATGCGGCCGGGCGAGGCCTGTTGGGTGTTTTGCAGCGGCCAGACGAGCTATCAGGGCCCGCTTGACGTCACCGCAGGGGGGGATGGCGGGCTCGATTTCGGGACGACGGGCGAAACCCTGGAGGTCGCGGTGCGCAACGCACTGCCAGCCACCGCCGATATCTCAGTGGTCAGGGTCGCGCCATCTGGAGCCGGGACTTCGCTGCCGTTGAACCGGGTGCGGCGCAATCTTGCCCAATTGGAAACGACCTACCCCGACCTCACGGCACCGATCGGGTTTGGTGGGGTGGCATCCGGCGGCGAGGCGCGGGTTGGGATTCAACTGCGTCGCGATCGAATGACGGCGGCGGCCCAGTCCACGCTGCTGAAAATCACTTCTTCGAGCGGGGCGGTGGCCTGGGTGCCGGTGAAAGCCAGCACCCCGGGACCTGCGACCGCACCCTAACCATCCTTTTGACCCATGCATTCCACGCTCTTCAAAAAACATATCATTACTTTCGTCGCCGCGAATGCGCTGCTGGCCCCGCTGGTCCACGGCGCGGGTCCGGCGTTGCTGGACAACGGAACGAGTCAAGCGGCGACTACGGTCCGGATCGAGGCGGAGTCGGCGTTCGCCGCTCCTTTCGTCGCGGTCAACAACCAGCCTGAGTCGGCCTCGGCCTCGGGTGGCAGTTACATCGCTGTTCCCGATGGCGGCGGTGCTCAACCCGGGCAACCGACGTCCGGCAGCGACTACGGGATCGATCTCGCCGCCGGTGGCGACCTCGCGCTGTGGGCGCGGGTGTGGACACCGGATGCGGGTAGCGATGCGTTTTGGTTCCGCTTCGACAGCGCCGGCGCTTGGCAATCCTGGGTGCCGGGCGTAAATGCCGGTTGGAGTTGGCGGCGGGTGGCGATCATGCAATTCGCGGCCGGCCCGCATGTCCTGAACCTGGCCCACCAGGACGACGGGGTGCGGCTGGATGCCCTGCTGTTCACCAGTGACTTGAATCTGATTCCCGGCAACGGTCTGGCATTCAGCGGCGACAGTGGCGTCAACCGCCACCATGTTGAAATCCCCGCCGCGATCCCCGCCACCGACGCGCTGACGATCGAGGCGTGGGTGAACCTCGACGCCAACCCTGCGGGAAACTGGGATCCGATCATCGCCAAAGGCGGCGAGTGGGCGATTTCGCGATACAAAACGACCAACAAGATCGCGTTCCGCACCGGTGGCGACGACCTCATCAGTCTGGGCGAACTCCAGCCGGGGAGCTGGTATCACCTCGCGGCGACCATCGGCGGCGGCACCAAACGGCTTTATATCAATGGCGTGGTAAACCGTAGCAAGTCCGATGTCGGAGCGCTGGCACCGGGCTCGGCGCAGTTGCGTTTCGGGGCCAATATCAACAACGTCAGCGCGGTCTACCGGGGCCGGTTGGATGAAGTGCGGGTTTGGTCGGTGGCACGCTCTGCCGCGCAGATCGTTGCCAATCAAAACGGCATTCCCAAGGGTGATGAGACCGGGCTCGAGGGGTTCTGGCGCTTTGAAACCACCGGCTTGACCGCGGTGGACGCGAGTGCCGCCGGGCGCAACGGCCAGTTGAAGGGGTTTGTGGGCGGTACTCCGCTGCGGATCGACGGCGTGGCGATGAGCGGGCCGTCACAGGCAATCTCGATTGGCGGGCAGGGTCCTGGTGGCTTGGATGTCGTTGCGGGCAACGAAAGTCAGCCAAACCGTCTCTATCTGGGCAACGGCGGCGCTGATCCTTTCGGGGGGGCGACGGGCAAGGACCTCACAGCGGATGCGCACAGCACCAGTTCGGTGGCGCTCGGGGACGTCGACGGCGACGGATACGTCGATATGGTGGCGGGTAACATGGGTCAGGCAAACCGTCTCTATCTGAACAACGGCAGCATCGATCCATTCGCGGGGGTGGTGGGCTCGGACCTCTCGGCGAACCCAAAAGGCACCCGTGCGGTGGCGCTCGGGGATGTGGATGGTGACGGCGACCTCGACCTGGTTGAGGGAAACTCCGGCCAGCCAAACCGACTCTTCCTGAACAACGGCAGCGCCGATCCTTTCGCGGGGGTGGCGGGAACGGACATCCCGGGGGGCGGGTATAACACCCATTCGGTGGCGCTCGGGGATGTGGATGGCGACGGGGATCTCGACCTGGTTGAGGGGAACTCCGGCCAAGCAAACCGTCTCTATCTGAACAACGGCAGCGCCGATCCTTTCGCGGGGGTGGTGGGCTCGAACCTCTTGGGGACTCCGGACAGTACCGAATCGGTGGCGCTCGGGGACGTGGATGGCGACGGCGACCTCGACCTGGTCGGGGGGATCGTTTCTTTTTCGCGAAACCGCCTCTATCTGAATAACGGCACCGCCGATCCTTTCGCGGGGGTGGTGGGCGTAGACCTCTCGGCGGACCAGAACAGAACCCATTCGGTGGCGCTCGGGGACGTCGACGGCGATGGGGACCTCGATATGGTCGCGGGGAACCAAAATCAGCGAAACCGCCTCTATCTGAACAATGGCAGCGCCGATCCTTTTCTGGGGGTGGCCGGCAAGGACGTCTCGGCGGACGACGATTTCACCCAATCGGTGGCGCTCGGGGACGTCGACGGCGACGGGGACCTCGATATGGTTGCGGGGAACTACGGTCCGCCAAACCGTCTCTATCTGAACAACGGCAGCGCCGATCCTTTTGCCGGGGTGGCGGGCACGGACGTCTCGGGAGACGCGAACAACACCAATGCGGTGGCGCTCGGAGACATTGCCCCGCTGCAAAACCCGAACTTCCTCAGCGGCGATCCCGCCGTGGAAAACCGCTTCGACTTTACCGAATCCTTGACCGTCGAGACCTGGCTGCGCTTCGATGTCGCCCTGACCGAACGGGTTCCTCTCGTCGCGAAGGGCACCGCTTCCTCCTGGGGACTCTATTTGACTCCGGTTGGGAGAATCGCCTTTGAAACGCCCGGTTCCGGACCGGTGGATGTTTTGCAAAGCGACACGGTCCTCGCTCCGGGCGAATGGCACCATGTCGCGGTCACCTTGGAGCCGGTCGATGGCAGCTTGCTGCGCAAGGTGATCTACCTCGACGGCGGAATCGATGCCTCCAAAGACGATGTTCCACGTTCCCTCGCCACCAACAACGAGCCGTTGATCTGCGGCGGCAACGGGAGTTCGGGGCTGCTCGGGGCACTCGATGAAATCCGCATTTGGGACCGGACGCTGGCACCGGAAACCATCGCCGCGCAGTTTGCGCGCAATCTCAATGGCCTCGAACCCGGCTTGGCTTTGCTGTGGCGGATGGACGTTGCCGAGCCGATGGCCCGCAACAGTGCGCTCAACGGACCGACCTCCGGCGGCCTTGACGGCATCCTGGAAGGCAGACTCACGGAGAATGACTACATCCCCGGCGTCGCTCTTGGTCCCGCCTTGACACCCCAATTCAGCCTCTTCTTCGACGGCACGGAGTCTGTGCAGATTCCACACAGCGCCTCGCTCAACTTCAGCCCGGCATTGACCCTGGAGGTCTGGGTGCGGCCGACCGAGCAGCGCCCCTCAACCATCGTGGTGAAAGGCAGTTCGGGTTACGGGCTTGGTTTGGATGGGAATCTGCGGCCGGTGTTTTTCGAAGGTGCGGATCTGGCGCACAGTGTGTCGGCCAGCGCCACGATCCCGCTCGGCGAGTGGACGCACCTCGCGGTGGTGGCGGAGCAGGCTCCCGGCGGCGGGCCGAACGGGCGCACCACGTTTTTCATCAATGGCCAGGAGGCCGGCGCCCATTCCCAGGGGGTGATCGTCAACAATACCCAGCCGCTTTACCTCGGCAGGGGGGGCACGGTTTTTCCGGAGTATTTCATCGGTGAAATCGACGAACTGCGACTCTGGGGAGCAGGTGTCAGTCCGGCGCAGATCGCGATTCTGGCGCAGCTGCCGCTGCCGGATAGTGGGGCCGGCTTCCCGGGGCTGACCGCCTATTGGGGATTCGACGAAGGCACCGGTGCGATCAGTACCGACCGCACGCCGGCCGGCCGGGTCGGAGCCTTGGTCAACATGGATGAGTCGAACTGGCGCTTCGGCCATGACTTCGGAGTGCCGGGACCTCCGGCCGGGTTGAACTTGCAGGTCAACCCCACTACCAAAGGCCTCTGGATCGGCCAGGTCGCCCTGATCCGCGTCAACGAAGCGGTCGCCATTGATCCGGAAAACCTGGCGAATACGGGCGATGCCGCCTCCATCCGGATCCTCCTTCACGTCGATGACAACGGACGGGTGCGCTTGCTCAAGGACGTGGTGGTGATGAAACGCCGCAACGACGCGAACGACCCGGACTCGGCGACCTCGGTGGTGCTGGTCACCGATCCTTCCCTGATCCCCAATTTCGAGGGTCTGGTGAGGCGCGACGGCAAGGTGGTCGGGCTGCGCTACGGCAGTGCCGCCTATGACTTTTCCGGGCTGGAGCTCCAACTCCTCGGCGGGATCGGCCCGGCGCTCGGGTGCGCCGGCACCATCCATCTCGCCGCCAATGCCGCCACCAACCCCTACCGCCACAAGTTCCACCCGCAACACCAGCTCGGCTACGCCATCAACCGCTCGATTTCCATCAGTTTCGACGGCGACCCGGGCGATCCGCTGACCGCCGCGCCGGGGTTCGGCGTCGACCGCATCACCGGCACCTACCGCGAAACCGTCACCGGCCTGCACAAGCTGCCGATCCGGGTGCAGGGCGGCATTGAGCTGACCCGAATCAGCGAGGTGGGGACCCTGAACAACTAATCCGACCATGAGCCTTTCACTTTTCCCAGTTCCCATGAACCCGATCCATACTTCCCCCCACCGTCCGCGTTTTTCGCGACGATCCCTCACCTGCCTGCTCACGCTGGTGTTGAGTTCCGGGCTGTTTGCCGCGCAGACCTATCTCGAGGAGGTCGGACAGGGGACCGGGGAAGTCGTCGGCATGGCGACCAGCGCCTCCTCAGGCTACACCTACATTCTCAACAACTCGGAGTTTACCAGCGGTCCCGGGATCATCAGCATCATCGACAGTGGAGGAAATGTGCTGAAAGACGCGCTTGGCAACCCAGTGAGAGTCACGCTTTCAGGAACTTTCAAAGCCACCCACATCGCCGCCGGGCGGTCGACGGAGGGCAACGACGCGATCTTCGTGGTCGCCACGAGCACGGGCTTTGGTGTCCCCCTTGATATCTGGAAATATGTGCGCAACGGAGCCATCATTGCCCTTGACGACTATCAGGATTTCACCGCGACCGGGGGCAACGCCGTCATTACCGACATCGCCGCCAGCAATCCCCCTTCAGGTGACGCGGATCTCTTCATCAGTGGTTACTACAACGCCGGGACCATCGACAACAAAAATGCCAACACCTTCGTGGGCAATGTCGGGTCGTTCGTCGCCCAGATCGATGGCAAAGGTTTCGCAAAAACCTGGGAGCGGTCATGGGGAGTCCAGGCATCCAGCCTCGAATTGGTCGTCGCCAACACCCTGGTTGACCCGGCGTCGCGGACCGCGGCGAATCCCGCCGGTGTCGAGCGTCCGTGGAAGCAGTTCGCCCCCAACGTCGAGCCGCAAGCCAGCCATCCGACCGAGAAGTGGCCGCACCATGATTTCAACCCGATCGGGCCTCCCAGAAAAGACTATCTCGTGGAGGACCTGAGCTCGAGCTTCACGGGCGACCTCTACGGGCGGGTGATTGGCATCAAGAGTTGGAATACCGGCGACGGCAGCATCGTGTTGAAGCCAGGCAACACGTTGACCTTTTATGGTGTGTTTGCATGGGATCTTTACGAGTCCGGCAATGGAGTGGCATGGACCCAGGAAACCGCAGGGTTTCTTGATCCAAGCACCGGTGGGTCCAGGCCGCTGCGTGATGGCACGGGTTTGGGAAGAATGATCAACGATGCCGACGGGATCAGCGGACCCAATGCCGTCTGGGGTGGGTGGCTGGATTATTCTCCGACTGCCACCGCACTGATGCCATCCTGGCAACTGAGCCAGTCGCTACCCAATCCGAAGCTGGCCGTTGATGAATCGGGGAATGTCTTCGTGTCGTCAGTCTCACCCACAGCCTCATTCGCCGCCGGGAGCGAGATCACGGTCACCGTCGATTCGGACTATGATCCGAGTTTTGGCTATTTTCCGCGAGCGACGGGCACCGGTCCATTCACCTTCAAGATCAACACCTCCACTTATGCCAACGACCTGAAATACCGGGTCAGCCTGCCAACGCTGGGCCTGGGCCTGAGTGCCCACGGAGACTTGCCGCTCAATGGCGCATACCCGTATGTGTTGAAGTTCAGCTCATCGGGTGCGACGGAGAACCGGATTTATACCGGGCCCGAAGTCGCCACCACGATCGCGAGAATGGGAGCCAGCGGTGGCAGCTTGTTTACCCTGGAACAACTATCAACCCGCTGCTCGATCCGGAAAATCCAAACCGCGACGCTCGCACCCGCCTCGGGTGGCGGTGCCTCGTTCAAGTTGAAAACCAGCGGTGCGCTCACTCCGGTGTCGCTTTCCGTGGCTTCGGCGGACCGTGGGGTGTTTGTCAGCGGCCAGTTTTCAGGCAGCGAGCTTGAATTCACCGGCACCTCAGGCGTTCCGACGACCCTTTCAAATCTCGGAACCACCACCTATTTCCTCGGCAAACTCGACCCGTCGCTGGCGTGGAGCCAGGTGAAACGAGCGCCCAACGCGCCAGGGCCAAGCAACGTCAATAATGCCTACCTGAACTGGAACCCGGTCAGCGCCAAGCTCAACTATTCCGGGGCGATCGCCAACGGCGCCTTCACCATCGGCGATCCCGGAACCGAAAACTCGCTGGGACCGTTCGGTAACACCGCCTGGGGGAAATTCTACACCGAACTCAACAGCAATCTCGAATACGCAGAGAACATCTATCTAACAGTCGAATCCGTCTATGGTGCTCCCAGTGACATCAAGCCGCACTACGGCAAGCAGCGCGCCGAGGAGAACCGCGCGGTGACGGTCTCCGTGCCGTTGCATGTGTATGAGGACGCCAGTGGGAATCCGCTGGTCAATCCCACCGACGCCCAGATCGAAAGTCTTGCGGTGACCCGGCACACCGTGACCGGCTACACGATCTCGGCTCCGGACGATCCGAATGTGGAAGCGATCACCGGCACCGGCAGGGAAGTGAGCTTCACCCTGAAACGCGATACCGAGGTGGCGTTCCATTGGACGACCGAATACGCGATCACGGTGGCCTCCGATCTAACCGGGACCGGGCGGGCGCTGGCCCGCTGGCAGTTGGATGACCCGGCGGGAACCGACGTTGCGGAAGACTCGGCCGGCAACGATTACCCGGCACTGGTTCAAGGAAACGTGACCTTTGGCGCGGCCGGCGCGGCGGCACATACCAAGACGGCGGCCCAGTTCGACGGCATCGCCTCACACCTGCGGGTCCCCTTCAACCCGGACCTGAGTCCGGCGAGTTTTTCGGTGGCGATGTGGGTGAAGCCGGGCCGCACCAATGATCTGCAATATTTGTATAACAACCGGACCGATCCCGCCGGAAATGGTGGCGGGGCCTCGATCTTCATCTACAATGGCACCTGGAGTTTGAATTCTTACGCAACATCAAATTCTAACAGCATCAATATATCCGGGGCGACGGTCGGCGCATGGACGCATCTGGTGGGAACCTTTGACGCGAAGACTTCGACACTGTCGCTTTGGATCGATGGGGTCCTGGCGGAATCAGGAGTCGTGGAAAACGCCAGGAATACCGCCGGGGATTTGTTTGTCGGGGCCAAGAATCCGACCGATGCGCCGTTCGACGGCAGCATCGATGACGTCCTGCTCTTCAACCGGGCGTTGATTGCGAGCGAGGTGGCCAGGGTGATGAAGCGTGGAGAATCAACGACCGGCCTGTCGTCGGGGGCCTCTGGAAATCCGAGTCCGGAGACGAAAAAGCACTGGGTGGAGGAGAACGGGCTGTTCACCGCATTCATCGATGGCACGGTGACGGACCCGGACGACTATGGCACCCGCTACGTGGTCACCGGCTACCGGGTGAGCGGGTCCGCCAGCGATGCTGGATTTGTTCCTTTCAGTTCCATCGAGACCCGCCAGCAGGTGCCGCAGTTCGTCGTGGACGGGGCGGGCACGATCACCTACGAGTGGGGCGTGCAGCACCGTGTGCAAGTGGGCACTTCAAGCACCGCGTCGCAGGGACTGCCGGAAATCCGGGTGGTCTCCAGTCCGAACCCCGCGATGCCTCAGGCCGATCGTGCCGGGTCGGGGACGTTTTGGTTCGATCTTGGCACCGGGCTCCGGGTCGGTGGCCTGCCGGACGTCCCCCATTCGCTGAGTCTACGCGATGTGCTCAGCGCGACCGGTGCGCTGGAAGGAATAGGCCCGAACTTCCAGAACGATGGCAATTTCAAATACCACCCGATCGCCGCGCTGACCGAAGGGGCGACGGTGGTGTGGGACTACGGCGCGACGATCTACCGGCAGGCGGTATCGATCGGCAAGCCAGCGGCATTGACGGTGGCCAATCCGTTCGGCTTCGATGCCATCGACGTGCTCACGCCCGGGATCATCAGCCAGATCAACACCGCGCTGCCACCGGTGGTGACCGCGCTGCTCGACCGTCCATCACCGCCCGCCGGCAGCACCGCCGCCGACATGCAGGTGTGGGACAAGGTCACCCGCCAATCCTACCCGGTGCGACCGGGTCGCTTCCTGCTAGAGTGGCAGAAGAATGACAGCAGTGGTGGAGTGATTGTGACCGAGATCACCGCCGGCTTCCCGGGGGATGCGATCGCGCACCGGGCCTTTGAAAAGCGTGCGGCGCTGCCGGTGTTTCCGGGTGCGCGCCGTGACTACCGCTACCTGTTCCACGAGGCGATGCCGCCGGTGGACCTTGATCCGGACAAGACAGACGGCACGGCGTTGCTCAATCTGGCGTATTCCTCGTCGGCCACGCCGGCGCGGGCGGACGGTGGATCGTTTTCCTTCAGCCTCCCGGCCGGCGCGGATGCCGGATCGGCGGTAGGTCGCCACGTCCTGGTCTTCAGCAAGGCCCCGAGCGGCGCGACCGCGGTGGGAGACACCACCCGTGAAACCCTCGCCGTGAAGGTGCTGGAGAGCCGCTTGTGGAATGGGACGAGTGGCTGGAAACCGCCCACTTTCGTGGCCTCCACCAACGACGGTGCCAGGATCTACCTCCCAGCGGATGGCAGTCACATTTCCCAGGGAATTGTGAAGAGCAACTTGAATGGAGCAAGCAGCGAGCATGTCGCGATCGGGGATTTGGACGGCGATGGAGACAGCGACGTGGTGGTCGATAGCGGGGTCTTCCTCAATAATGGTACCGACGCCCCCTTCGAAGGTGTCACCGCGAGCGGTTTTGTCATACCGCAGTATGAGAACACTTCCGTTGACGTGACCATCTATTCCATCGTCCTGGGTGACGTCGATGGGGACGGGGATGCTGATATGATCGTGGTGACCGCAAACTTCCCGGATCAGCTCTATCGAAACAATGGCAGTGTGACACCCTTTGAGGGCGTGACGCCGAGTGACCTGCCGGGATATTTGGGCAATACATTTTCGGGAGTCTTGGCCGATGTCGACGGCGATGGCGATCTCGACTATGTCGCGGGCACAGAGGTAGGTTGTGACTTGCTGGTTAACGATGGCAATGGGAATTTTGCCGCCGCCGTGTCGGTTTCTGGGTCGCAATGGACGTCTTCGGTGGCCGTCGGAGACCTTGACCGGGACGGTGATCTCGATATCGTGTGCGGCAACGCATACACCGGGCCCAGCAACTACTTCCTCAACAACGGCACCGCCACCCCATTCGCCGGGGTCAGCCCGGGCGATTTCCCCACCGAGGACATCGAGTCGGCAGTGGCACTGGCCGACGTGGATGGCAACGGGACGCTCGACTTCGTCACTGAGGACTTCCTCTATCCCAACAACGGCACGGCGGAGCCGTTCCTCGGAGTCACGAAGCTGGCGCTGCCAGGGGGCGATATCGGCGGCTTTTTTGGCGATGCGGGATTCACTCTTGGCGACATGGATGGCGACGGTGATCCCGATCTCCTGCGCGGGGGCAACCTCTATCTAAACAACGGCTCCGCAACCGTGTTCTCCAGCGTTGCCGCGCTTGAGTATGAACCACCATTTCAGGTCTCCTCGGTCGTGCTCCTCCCGGCGATTCCTGTTGCTGAAACCTTGATCGCTCCGAAGACCATCGGCCGCAAAGTTGCCAGCACTGCCGACACCGCCGCACTCGGCACCGGTTTCGTGGTCACCGGTGAAACCTCGCGGTTCAACCCGCAGATCTATGACCGCAGCCTGATCGCCGCGGCCGGCCCGATCATCCCGGTGAACAAACATTTCACCGGCAACGCCGAGGATGACCTCACCGTCGTCTGGTACGAGCGGGCGGATGGCATCCTCTGGCCCTACCAAGCGGAACATTACCCGAACGTCGAGTGGCCGACGGTGAGCAACGTGACCACCGCACCGGGTGGCGGCGGGGCACCGCTGGACCGCATCGTCATCGCCAGCCGCCTCGGTTCCGAAGGGATGAACGACTTGCTATATAATCAGGCCAGCTTCGATCCGCAGCGCTACTCGGACGTCACCATCTACCACCAGCCGGATCCGGCGAAGCCAGGCTACAACCCGAATGAAGAGCACGCGCTGATCGCGCCGTCGCTGAAGTTCCTCGATACCGCGAATCCGCCGCCGACCGCATTCGCCTTGCGGGCGGGCGACTTGAACGTCATCAGCCAAGACGAGGACTACACTTCGGACCCCTATGTGCTCGTGCAGTTCTTCGACAACGTGGCCCAGGAGTGGGAAATGGCGGTGTATTCGGTCGCCAGGGAGGACCTGGCCATCGCCGCCCGCGAACTCACCGTTCCGGGAGCGCAAATCCTGAGCGGCGGGGAGATCTCGGTCACGGCACCCGCGCACGGCTTCCTCGAGGGCGAAAAGGTTGAGGTGGACTTTGCCGGCGAGTTGCAAGGGCTGATCCACGAAGGGCAGTACTTCGTGCTCGCGACGGATTCCAACACCTTCAAACTGTCCAATTCCGTGGGCGGAGCCCCGCTCAGCGTGGGAGGCGGCAGCGCTCCGGACGTCAAGATCGTCCGCCTGCACCCGCACACCTTCGAGTATCGCATGAAGGCGGGAGAGCCGGTCCAGCCGCCCTACCCGCTCGGCGTCGTCATCGGCCTCACCCCGTGCGAGGAGTCGTTCGGGCGCGATGGCTGGGGCACCGGAGATCCGTCACCGCTGCCGCGGACCTATTGGGAAGACCATCGCGGCCAGGCGTGGTCGGTTTCCGGGGGCAACGAGACGATGGCCGGTAGGCTGCGTGGCTACTTCTACTATCCGATGCAGCTATCGTTCTGGTTCGACCACCCGCTGCAGGCGGGAACCCAAGTCGACCTGGGCACCTGCATCCGCTTTCTACCGCCTGATAGCGCCGACGAGTTCGAGGAAACACCTGCGGACCCGCGGACGATCCGCTACACCTCGACCTGGCCCGCCGACCTCCCGGTGCTCAAGGTCGGCGAGACGCTGACCTACGCCGGTGGCGAACACCGCGCCGACAACCCGTCCGCACCGGGCTTGCCCGGCGTCATCGGCTGGGCCTCGGGCCGGGTGGTCTATGACTCGCTGAACCCCAGGATGGCGACCGGCGCGACGGATTCACCGAACGCCTTTGAAAACTACGCCGCGCGGCTCATTGCGCCGCTCGAAGAAGTGACCGTGCCGCTCGCCCTAACAGACCAGCAGCAGGCGGCCATCAGCCCGGCCACCGGGATCACCGAGGTCGATGGCATCCGCTGGCGCTTTGCCAAGCTGCCGGCCTCGTTGAAGAAACGGATCTTTTTCGACCCGGTTGACGGGCTGCTCGGGATCCGCGGGTTCGTCAACGACAAGACGCTGGGTGATCCAACCCTCACTGCCGCCCCGGCTCCGGTCTATCTGCTCGAGCCCAATATTCTTACCAGGCGTGACCGGTCCGTGCTCGACCGGCTACAGGGAATCACCGAGGAGAGTCGGATCAGCACCATCATCGGCGGTTCGGCTTGGGGAAATGCGGTGGATCTGTTGCTCAAGAAGAGCCGCAACCCGCAGGACCTGGCCAGCAGCACCCATTCCGCCGCCGCGCCGTATTTCGTCGGGTTGGAAAAGGATGTCACCCAACAGAATGGCGGCGACCAGCTTGATCCGGACACCGGCAACCCTTTCCCGCTCGCTGATACCGCACGCCACCGCAATTCCTTCGGCCCGGGCCTCGCGCTGGTGCCGAGCGCGGAGTTTCTCAATCCGGCCTCGCCGTTGCAGACCGGCTACGTGACCCTGGTTGAGAACGACGATAAAGACCTAGGCGGTCCGGTCGGGTTGCATATCATCAAGATCGACAAGAGCAAGCGCTACCGCGGCGCGGTCAAGACCATCCTCTCAGATAACATTTTCGAGGAGAAAATCACCATGCGGCACACCGGCGACTTCGGCGGCAACGGGGACGACATCGTGTACCAGTGGTTCTACCGCGAGGAAGACGGCACCGCCGACAGCGCGGCGGGACTGCCACCCGCTTCGGCATGGAAACTTTTCCCGGACCAGAGCGACAATACCATCAAGGGTCTCGGGATGAACCAGATCGACCTCGAAGGAACCGGTGGGCTGATCCTGAGCGACAACCTGTTCTTCGTCCGCTACCGGCACCGCAACGATGTCCCTGCGGCCGGGGTCAACGGGGTCAATTGGGACGGCACCGACTGGGCGGCCAACGGCCAACCGGAACCACCGTCGAAGATCGGCGAACTGTGGGCCGGCGCGGGCAACTCGCCGACCGTCGATGGTGCCTACAAGCCACAATTGGCGCAGGGCTGGATCAAGCGGGTGCTCGACCGGATCAACCCCTACGAGGCTCGTTTCGATGACTTCCGCAACAACGGTGCGCCGGCGACCTACGTCAGCATGATTCAACAGGCAGGCCAGAGCTTCGTCGGGCCGGTCGCTCTCAACCCCGACAAGGATGTCATCGAAAATGTCGGGTTGATCGAACTCTATCAAACTATCCTCGACCGCGGCATCGGCCTGAGCATCGGGTTGAGCCAGCCAATCACCACGCCCGGCGTGAACAACGCGCTCCAACTCGCGGCGACCCGGCTCTCGGATTTGTATATGTTGCTCGGCAACGAGGCGTATGCCGATGCCGAAGACCCGCTGGTCGGCTATGGCACCAACAGCGAGGAATATGGCAGTGCGGCGCCGTCGATCTTCCCGTTCCAAAACCAAGTGGCCTCAACGCTCAACGAGGAGTTGGCGCTGCTGCGGGGCATGCCGGAAAGTTACGGCCGACCGGTCTTCAACCGCCTGTTCTGGAATTTCACCAAGAGCGACGGCGAGGTGGCCTACGCGCTGAACTACAACCTTTCCGACGTCAACCTCGACGGCTTCGTCGATGAAGCCGACGCGATGATCCGCTACCCGCAGGGGCACGGCGATGCGTGGGGGCATTACACGACCTCCCTCAAATCGCACTATGACCTGCTCCGCCACCCGTTCTTCAACTGGCAGTCCCGCTCGGAGCGCTACAACCTGCTCGATGTCGTGATCGACGTGGATTTCCTCGACGAGCGGAAATTCGCCTATGCCGCCGCCGCCCGGGCCAAGACCGGTGCCGAGATTGTCCAGCAAACCTACCGCTCGCGCTACGTCGCGGACCCGGACGGCCAGTGGCAGGGCTACACCGATACCGACAGCGACCGGGCGTGGGGTGTGCAGGGTTGGGCACGCCGCGCCGGCCAGGGTGCCTTGTTCGACTGGATGACGGCAAACTTCGTGCTGCCGGCCGATGACATCGAACACACCGGAGTGGTCAATGAGGCGTTCAAGAAAATCGACCGCACCACCGTGGGGGCGATCTCGACCATTTCAGCGAACCTCGGCAAGATCCAGGGGACCTATGACGATGCCAACGCCGGGCTGAACCCGCTGGGATTGTCGGACGACGTGGTGCCCTTCGATATCGATCCAAATTCTTATGTCGCGATCGGCAGGGCCGAGGATAACATCCTCCATTTTGAACAGATCTACGGGCGTGCGGTTGCCGCCTTGGATAATGCGACGGCTGTGTTTAATTACTCCGCGGAGCAGCAGAATCTGATCCGCGCCCAGCAGGATAACGAGGACGTCTTCCGCGCCGGTGTGCGTGAACAGGACCGCGACCTGAGCAATCGCCTGATCGAGATCTTCGGTTCTCCCTACGAGGGCCAGATCGGCACCGGCAAAGCCTACCCGGCGGGCTATATGGGACCGGACCTGTTCCTGTGGATGTATGTCGATGTCGCTGATTTCGTCAAAGGGGTCTCAGTCGCGCAGTTGACGGACAATGGCATGTCTAATTTTCAGGCCAACTTCGCCACCTTTAAGCAAGCGGTCGGCCTTATCGACGATGACTACAGGTCCGCGAAATACCCCTACTTCGTGAACGATATTGACCTCGAAGACCCCAGCGCTCCTTCGGGTGACACCAACGTCGTAATCGATATGCCGCTGACGGCCGACCAGTATACCTTTCAAGCACCGGCGGAGTGGGGACAGCGCGGATCACCGGGGAGCATGCAGGGGACTATCAACGATTTGCTGGCAGCGGAAGCCGACCTTGCCCTGACCCTCGATAACTACGACAACTACATCAAGGAACTGAAGGACATGGCCGACCTGCTGGAGGCGAAACATGGATTGGCGGCGACGACGATTCTGGTGAAAGAAAGGACCCGTGACCAGGTCCGTGATCTCGGGGCAGCCATTGTAAGCCTGACCTTAATAGCCAGAGGTATAAAGGAAGCGGGCGAATTCAGTGCTGATATTTCCGACGCTATTCAGGCGGGAATGCCTCGGGTCAACGGGCTGTCCAACGACCTTACCTCTATTAACAGGGCTGGCGTTGCTTTCGCCAGTCGAACCGGGCAGGCCCTTTCGCGTGCTTCGGCAGGTGCGTTGGACGCCGCTGCGCAATATCTTGAAATCACAAAAGAACGCGAGTTTTTCTTCGGCGATATTGCGATTATTTCTGAAGGCTACAAATTCGAGATCCTCGAGGCGCTCAAAGAAATCGAGCAGCATCTGCGTCATGACGATGCGTGGCGGGTGGATATCTTTCTCCACCTGCAGGCCCTGCGGGAAACCTCTGATCAATATCGCGCCGAGTTGCAAAAAGGGCTGCGGCTGCTCGACGAGCGGGAGGACTTCAACCAGCACGTCGGCGGAGTGACCCAGGAGATCCGCTACCAGGACATGGCCTACCGGAACTTCCGCAACGACGCGCTGCAGAAATACCGCGCCGCCTTTGATCTCGCCGCCCGCTACGCCTATCTCGCGGCCAAGGCCTACGACTACGAAACGAACCTCGACCCGGCCGATCCGGCCTCGGCGGCGGCGGTCGCCGAGGAGATCATCAGGGCCCGCAATCTCGGGGTGGTGAACGACGGCGAACCCACCCACGCCGGTGGCGGGCTCGCGGACGCCCTGGCAACCTTGCGCGACAACTTCGCCGTCCTCAAAGGCCAGCTCGGTATCAACAACCCGCAGAACGAAACCGGCAAGTTCTCGCTGCGTGCCGAGCACTTCCGGATCAAGCCGTCGGGCACACCCGTGGTGCCCCCGGAGTCCGATCCGGACGAGTTGTGGCGGCAGGTGTTTGCCGACGCCCGGGTGGCGAATCTGTGGGAAGTTCCGGAGTTCCGGCGCTTCTGTCGCTCACCGCAGCCGGAGAGCGCCGGCCCGATCCCGGGCTTGGTGATCCGCTTTGGCAGCGAAATCCTCGAAGGGAAGAACTTCTTCGGCAAATCCCTGGCGGCGGGGGACAACAGTTACGACGCCACCAATTACGCCACCAAGGTGCTTGGGGCAGGGGTGTGGTTCGATGGTTACGACACGTCCTCGCTGGCGGCGGCACCGCGGGTTTACCTGGTGCCCGCGGGCGCGGATATCATGACCATCCCCCATGATCCTGACCTTGCCACGCGGGAGTGGAATGTGGTGGATCAGGCGATTCCCGTGCCGTTCCCGACGGGCGATACCGACCTCGTCGATCCGTCATGGATCCCGGCCGCCGATAGTCTCGATGGGCCGCTGGCGGAGACCCGCAAGTTCAGCCGCTTCCGCGCCTTCGGCAACAACTCGGCCGCAGCCACCGCCGACGAACTCGCCTTCGACACCCGCCTGGTCGGCCGCTCGGCGTGGAACACCAACTGGATCCTGATCATTCCCGGCACCACCCTGCTCGCCGATGGCGAGGCCGGACTTGACGAGTTTGTCAGTCAGGTGCGCGACATCAAATTGTTTTTCACCACTTATGGATTCAGCGGCAACTAGCAAACCAACCACCATGAAGATTTACCTATCAAGAATCGAATACCGGGCGGCGGCGCGCCGCCTCTTTCTAACACTATCGCTGCTCGGGCTCGTGGCGGCCGCGCGCGGCGCGGCGATTCCCGAACCGGAGACCGTCTTTTTCGGCCGGGTTCTGGCCCGCTCTGGCGGCCAGGACCAGGTGGTCAAGGACGGCGCGCTGGTCTGGGTGGTGAGCACGACCGGGGATCAAACGCTTTCGTTCGAGACTCGGCTGGAGTCGCTGGCGGACGGTGCCTATTCCTACCTGCTCAAGATCCCCCATGAGGCGGCTTCGCTGGGATTGGATCCTTCGTCGGACGCGGTAGTGACGCTGGGGTCAACCGCGGCATCGCATGGCCACCTGAGCATCACGGTCGATGGCCGGCCGGCGACCATCGTGATCCCTGGCGGAGGAAGTTTCTCCACCGAGCAGTTGCTGCGCGCCCAGACCCTGCGACTCGATCTGCGGGTGGATCTCGATCAAGCCGACTCGGATGGCGACGGAATCGACGATTGGTGGGAGGATGCAAACGGCTTCGACAAGCAACTGGCATCCGACGCGGAGCTCGACGGTGACGGCGACGGACTGACGAATCACGCGGAATTCCTGGGTGGCACGAATCCAAATCTCAACAACAGCGCACCGGAACTGCTGACCGGCGAATTGCTCGTTTATGCGGATGGAACCACCGGCGTGCTGCTGCAAACGGCGGACACCGACAGCGCACCCGGTGAGTTGACCTACACGGTGTCTGCCCTGCCGGTCCAGGGCACGCTCCAACTGCATGAACCGGAAACGACCGTCGCAGTGGGTTCGACTTTCACCCAGGACGATCTCAACCGGGGTCGCTTGGTATACGTTCATGAGGGCGTTGAAACTGGCACGCGCCCGGCCTTCCAGGTCGTCGTTCGCGACGAGGATCCCCTGCACGCGGCATCCGCTGGAACCGTCACCCTGAACGTCTTCCGCTCCGCTGAAACCGGGGGCGTTGCTCTGGACGATTCCCCCCAACGCCTCCAGCGCGACCGCAACCTCCTCCTCAGCCGCGACGGCGGCTATACGATCTGGGACCTGTTTGATGCACCGACGCCCCGGCATCTCGATCTCTCCGGCTCGGAACGCGCCCAGGTGATCGCGGGCGGGTTTGGGGACGATGATCTAACCGGTGGTGCGCAGGCCGACATTTTGGTCGGCAGTGCGGGTGACGACACGTTGCACGGTGGCCCGGGCGCGGATGTCTTTGTCCTGTTGGCACCGGACCAAGGCAACGATACGGTCGCCGACTTCCACCCGGATGAGGGTGATGCCATCGACCTGACGCTGGCACTGGACGGGACTTCGACGCTGGCGACCGATTACCTGGTCGTTTCCGGCACGTCGCTCGGGATCGATCTGAATGGCGACGGCAGCGGATTCACCGACGTGGTGGTTTCGCTGCCCGACAACCAATTCGGGGCGGGCGATCTGCGCCGCTTGATCGATGGCGGCAACCTCATCCTGGACGGTATCGGCCTGCCGCCGGTGGTGTTGATCGAAGCCACGTTGGCCAGCGCCAATGAGAACGATCCCGCCTCGCCCGGGGTGTTCACCATCACCCGCAGCGGTTCCACCGCTCAGCCGCTTTCCGTGCAACTGACGATCGGTGGGTCCGCCACCAATGGTGTTGATTATTCGCTGTTAGGTTCCGGGATCCAGTTCGCGCCGGGTCAGCGATCGCTCATGGTGCTGTTGCGCCCCTTCGTCGATTCGATCCCCGAACCGAATGAAGTCGTGGAGATCCGGATTGCCACGGGCACGGGCTACGAGGTCGGTTCCGCTGCCAGGGCACAACTCGCGATCATCGACCTGATGCCGCAGATCGCGATCGAAGCCCTTGAGGGGCTGGCGGTGGAGAGTTCCGCGTCTCCGGGGGCGATCCTGGTCAGCCGCAGCGGGGTGTACGACCGCAGCGTGCTGGTTCGTCTCACCATTGCGGGAACAGCGATGAACGGGACGGACTACAATACCCTCTCACCTTTCCTGAACCTCGCTGCGGGGCAGACCTCGGCGATTCTGGAGATCGTCCCCAAGGACGCGGGAGTCGCAATCGAAGGCGCGGAGTCGGTGGTGCTCACGGTCAAGCAAGACCCCGGCTATTTCATCCACGGCCCGGCGGCGGCCCAAGTCGTCATCGTGGACGACGTCACCCGCTATGAATCCTATCTCGGCGGCGCCCCCGACACCCCGGAACGATTTTCGGCCTACGCGTTCCAAGCGGGAGCTGGTGGGCCTTCCTCGGGAATCAGCGGGGGATTCCTGCGGGTCGAGGTCAATCGCAACTGGGCGGCCACCGACATCGAATACACGGCGGAAGTATCGAGCGATCTGAAGAGTTGGCGGACGGGGCCCGCGCTGGTGACGGACGTGACCCCGGTGGCTCTGACGGCCAGGCAGGTGAACCGGCAGGTGTTTCAGTCGACTCAACCGGTCGTGGGTGGGGCTAAACTATTCATGCGCGTGCGCGCCGCAAGAAAATGAAGACGATCAATTCAAGTGCGCTGATCGGAAAGGGTCCATCTCATCCCAAGCGGCGGTTTGCCGCGTTGTGGGCGATGGGAATGGTTCTGTTGGTTGCCGGGTGCGGCGGTCCCAAGAAGGAGGATGCCAGCGTGCTGGCAAAAGTCGGTGACCGGGAATTCCGGATCGCGGATTTGGATGCGGAAATCGCCAGGAGAACCGCCGCCAGGCGCCCGATCCCAGCGCTGCCGGAACTGCTGGCGGAGATGGTCGATTACGAGTTGCTCCTGCAAAGTGCCCGGACCGCCGGGTTGGAGAATGATCCGGAAGTGCGGCGGACTTATCACAATCTATTGATCGGGGCCTACAAGGAGAATGAACTCCGGCCCCTGCTTGATGCGGCGGTTGTTAGCGAGGCCGAGGTCGCCGCGTGGTACGACGCTAATCCGGAACGTTATCGCACCGAGGAGCGCGCTCGGTTCGGCGTCATTTTCGTCGCGGTGGACCCCCACGCGTCGGCCGAAAACCGGCGCACGCTGCGGGAGCGGGCTGACGAGGCTCGGACCCTGGCACTGGCGGATGAGGGACGTGGTTTTGTAAAGGCAGCTACCCGGTTCTCCGACGACCAGTCATCACGCTACAAGGGAGGCGACATCGGTTGGATCAAGCAAGGTGGCGCCAACTCGCGCATCCCTCACAGCGTGATCGAGGTGGGATTCGGATTGACGGCCGAAGACGTGAGTGGGGTGATCGAAACCAAAGAGGGATATTACCTAACCAAACTCCTCGGCCAGGAACCGGAATCGCAGGTACCGCTGGAGCAGGTCCGCGGATCGATCAAAGCCCAGCTTTTGCTAGAGAAGCTGGCGGCAATCACTATGGAGTTCCAACGATCCATCCGTGATCGGGTCGGGACCGAGGTCTTCGCCGCACGCCTGTCCGAGATCGCCGCCTCGCGAGGGGTGGCCGAAACCCCTGAACCCGTCCCGCCAGCGTTGTGAACCCGGGATCATTCCATCCACCGCTCATGTCTTCGTCCAGCCATTCCCAGCCGCGCCGGTTTTCCTGCTGCCTATTTCTTCCGGGGTGGCTCCTGCTTGCCGGTGCGGCAGCGGCTGCACCCTTCCCGATCACGGCTTTGGACACTCCCCTCTGCGACGTACTCGACGCCCCGGCCGTGGTGATGGAAATCGGATTGGGTGCCGCCACCGGTGGCCCGTTCCCGATCTCTGAGTCCCTTGACTCCCTCTATCTCGGCAGCGGGGATCCGGTGTGTCCTGCGACCAACGACCCGTTTCTGGCCGATGCGGTCGTGGCGATCCTCAACACCTCCGGCCAGGAGTTCCCTGACGTTTGGTATGTCGCCGACTCCGCGACCGCGCTGTCGAATTCCGACGGCCTGGTTGGCGAAGGTGCGGGGCCCGCCACCCTGCTGACTTTCAAGATTGACGCGGTCGGTGACAACCAGCCGCTGGTGTATGAAAGTCTCCACGAAAATGGCATCTGGGAACCTGGCGAGGTTTGGTACTTCGTGATCCAGGACTTCGTGAGCGCCGCGGGCGCGCCCCCCGCCGCGTTGGGCTCCTTGGGCTTGAACAGTGTCCCGGGAATCTCATCCTCGGCGAGCATCGTCACGACACCGATCGTCTCATCGGAAGTCACCACCCTCGCTGACAGCGGCCCGGGCTCGCTGCGGCAGGTCATCGCCGATGTGCCCGCCGGCACGACGGTCACCTTCGCCGCCAATCTCAACGGCCAGACCATTACCCTGGACGGCACCCAACTGCTCATCGCCAAGGATCTCACCATCGATGCATCGGCCCAGGCCGACGGCATGGTCGTTTCAGCGAACCATTTGTCGCGCGTCTTCGAGATTGCGGCGGGGACGACCGTGGCGATGAGCAAACTCACCATTACGGGGGGGGATTCCAACTCGATCGGGGGAGGGATACGCAACG
Organism: Akkermansiaceae bacterium; assembly: GCA_021733795.1. Lineage (GTDB taxonomy): Bacteria > Verrucomicrobiota > Verrucomicrobiia > Verrucomicrobiales > Akkermansiaceae > Luteolibacter. The sequence goes on from JAIPKB010000044.1 coordinate 28,200, forward strand.
CGGGGACGCTCAGTCTTGCCACATGCTCGATTGTCGGCAATCAGGCCAACAATTCCGGAGGGGGCCTCTTTAATACTGCATCCACCGGCAATATCTTCTTCATCAACGGCACCGTCGCGAATAATTCGGCGGTCGGATTCGGCGGCGGAATTTCCACCTCCGGTGGTGCTCTGGAGGACCTCGCCAACGGAATTGAGTTGAGAAACGTCACCGTCGCGGGCAACCAAACCATGCCCAACGGTTCCGGCCAAGCCTTCGGTGGCGGAATTCACCAACAGCTGAGTTTCGTCCGCCTGATCCATGTCACGGTGACAGACAACACCGTCCTAGACAACACCGGCCTGGGTGGCGGGGGCGGAATCTATCGAACTTCAGGCGACTTGCACCTTGAGCACTCCATCGTTGCGGGCAACCACGCCTCGACTGCTGCGGAGCAGGACCTACGGGCTGCGGTGACCACCCACGCCGGCGTCAATCTGATTGGGCACCCGACAGGTGCCAGTGGCCTGGGAGTTCCGGGCACCAACTATCGGGTCGCTGCGCACGGCCTCGCCCCGCTCGGCACCTACGGCGGCTTCACCCAAACCATGCCGCCGCTTCCCGGCTCCCCGGCGATCGAGGGCGGCGTGATCCTGACCACAACCCCGCCCACTGACCAGCGTGGCAACCTTCGCCCTGCCGGCCCGCGGCCCGACATCGGTGCGGTGGAAGCCTTTCCGTTCTCGACCCTCCTGCTGGTCGATAGCGACAATGACGGCATCGATGACCGGATCGAACCGGCCTACCCGCAATTGACCGTGGGAACGGATGACAGTGCGCTGGACAGCGATGGCGATGGCTCGCCCGATGGTGAGGAACTCGCCAACATGACCGATCCGCTCGATGGCAGCGACAAATTCAGGACGATGGCCTTCGCGCCTGCCGCCGGTTTCAATATTGTCAGCCAGCGGGTCTTCCGCATCACCCTCGCGACCTTTCCGGGACTGGGATATGACTTTGAATCGTCCGCGACCTTGAACGGGTTCGAGGTGATTCCGGATAGTTCCTTCATCGCCACAGGGTTCATCACCACCGTGGACGTCACTCTGCCGCCGGGCCGGCAATTCCTGCGTGCCGCCCGGAGAAATTCCTTCCTCTAGCCGCTAAACGCTGCTAATGAGTCGTCCGAACAGTGACCTGCTTCGATTCAGATACCGCTCCTGCATCCTGCGAACCCACCGCGAAAAACCGCGACCGGGGAATTCCTCCATTACCTAACAACCCGCTTCCCGCAAACCGCCCTACCCCCGCAAAGCCCGCGTCGGGTCTCCCTTGTTGGCCATCCAAGGATCCGATTGGGGGAAAGGGTGGGATGGATCGTCATGGATTCGGTTCAAGACAGATAGCTAGCCCTATGATGAAGTCCCTGTCCCTATTGATTGGCTGCGCCGTCGGCTTCCTCTCCCAGATCAGCCGCGCGGACTCCGATTCGCCCTACCTCTCGGAACTGGTCGCGGTCGGCAACACCTCGCACCCGGACGAGAACGGGGACGGGTCCGACTGGCTGGAGATCCACAACCCCGGCTCAGCGGATGTCGATCTCGGGGGCTACGCGCTCACCGACGACCCGGCCGACCTGACGAAGTGGGTCTTCCCGGCGACCCCCCTGCCGGCCGGGGGCTATCTGGTGGTGTTTGCCTCCGACAAGGACCGTGCCGTGGCAGGCTCCGAGTTACACACCAATTTCAAGCTCGCCAGCTCCGGCGAATTTCTTGCCTTGGTCGATCCGGACGGCAGCACGGTGGTCAGCCAGTTCAGTCCGGCCTTCCCGCCACAGGTCGAGGCCTACAGCTATGGCATCGGCACCGGCGGGGCCGTTGGCTTCTTCAAAAACAGCACTCCCGGCACGGCCAACGGGACGCCGCTGGAGGCACCACTGCTCGCACCTGTGATCACCCCGGCGGGGGCGACCTTCGCGAGGAGTCTCGTGGTTGGATTGACCACCGAAGTGCCGGGTGGCGTGATCCGCTACACCACCAATGGTGCCGTGCCCTCCGCCGCCTCCACGCTCTACACGGGCCCGATCACCTTCGTCGCGACCACCCACCTGCGGGCGGCGGTGTTCGACCCGGCGACCGGTGCCCGCGGGGCGCTGGCCGGTTCGCATTTCCTCAGGCTCGGCTCGACCGCCTCGGGCGGCCTCGGGGCACCATCGACCTTCACCTCCGACCTGCCGATCATGGTGGTGGAGAACTTCGGGGCGGGGAGCATCCCGGGACCGGGTGCCACACTGCAGACCGCCCGCCTTGCGGTGCATGAGGTGGATCCGGCCAGCGGTCGCAGTTCGCTCGCGGCGAATCCGGACGCCACCATGCGCATGGGCATCCGCAGGCGCGGTCAGAGCTCGGCGGATTTCCCCAAGGCCCAATACCGGGTCGAGTTGCGCAACGAACTCGAGGAGGACTTCGACTATCCGCTGCTTGGGCTGCCCTCGGATTCGGACTGGGTGTTCAACGGTCCATGGACCGACAAGGCGCTGATCCGCAACCCGCTGGCCTTCGAGCTCGGGCGCACCATCGGCATCGCCGCGCCGCGCACCAGGCACTTTGAAATGTTCCTGAGCACCAATGGCGGTGACCTCAGCGCGGCCGAATACGTCGGTGTCTACATCCTGGTCGAGAGCATCAAGATCGGCAAGGACCGCACCGACATCGCCAGCCTCGGCCCGGGGGACAACACCCAGCCGGAGGTGACCGGCGGCTACCTGATGCGCTTCGAGCCGCCCGGCATCGCCGCTGACGGCCCGCGGGCCACCGGCTGGAACACGGTTGAAATCCTGGACCCGGTCCCGGCCACACGGAGCCAACTCAGCTACATCGGCCGCTACCTTGATGACTTCGCGGCCACCCTCGGCTGGTCCCACGGCGCGGGTTCTAACGACAAGGGAGTCATCAACAAGGATCCGCTCACTGGATACCCGGCCTTCATCGACGTCGATTCATTCGTGCACCTGCTTCTGATCAACGAACTGCTACGCGACCAGGACGCCTACGTGCGCAGCGACTACATGTACAAGGATCGGGGCGGCAAACTCCACAAGGGCCCGCTCTGGGACTACAACCTCACCACCGGCACCGGCTGTTGTTTCGACAACCGCAACACCGCCGGCTGGCAGTATCAGGACAGCTACAACCGCGGCGGGCGCGACCACGCCTACGAACCCGACTGGTTCGTCCCGCTGCTCCGCGATCCCGATTTCCTGCAGCACTACATCGACCGGTGGGGGGAGCTGCGCCGCGACGGAGTGCTCGAGTTGAACCGCCTGTTCGCCGTGATCGACGGACTCGCCGACCCACTGACGGAATCCGCGCTGCGCAATTTCAAGAAGTGGAACACGCTCGGCGACGGCAATGTCGGCTTCCCGACCCCCGTCACCGCGACCTGGGAGGAGCAGGTCGAGTTCATCAAGATCTGGCTGGCGACGCGCATGGCATGGATCGACAGTCAGTTCGTAGCCTCGCCACGCCTCATTCCGGCCAGCGGCCCGATCGCGGCCGGGACCCACATTGCGGTTGGATCCGGGCAGTCCGTGTACTTCACCACCGACGGCAGCGACCCGCGCCTGCCCGGCGGCGGGATCAACCTGGACGCGGTGAGATTGTCGGCCAGCGGAGCCGACCTGCCGGTCACCTTTATCGCCCGCGGATCCGCATGGCGCTATCTCGACAACGGTGCGGATCTCGGTTCCAGCGGGATCGTGGCAACCCAGCCGGACTACGGCACCGGGAATTGGAAGCACCCCGCGTTCGACGATTCGCAGTGGGCTGCGGGCGACGGTATTTTCGGCTTCACCGGAACTCTCACCGGGGCGACCGTCGCCACGCCGCTCGCCCCGGGCCCGGGCAGCGCCCCAGTCATTACCTATTACTTCCGCAAGACAATCCACATCCCGGACGCCTTGCATGTCGTCTCACTCCGCTGCGAGGTGCTGCGCGACGACGGCGTGATCATCTACCTCAATGGCAGGGAGGTCGCCCGCAGCAACATGAACGCGGG
>JAIPKB010000045.1 GCA_021733795.1 Akkermansiaceae bacterium
AGCGTTGGCGGCCTCGCTGACGAGATCAAGCTCTACGACGGAGCCCTCACAGCCGAACAGATCGCCGCCGTGGCCAAGCCTCCTAAGGAGATGCCCAGCCCTGCCTTGCCCCCGCGCAAGATGCCGATCGGACCCGAAGGCGCCGGCCGCTTCGGCGCCTGTTACACCAAGTTGAATTACTACCCAGAGTGGGACAATCTCTGGCCGGTCGACGCCGACACCGACATCGTCGTCCGCTTTGACCAGTCGGCGACGCGGATGGTCTTCTGGCGTGGTACGCGGTATTCCCCCGCCTGGGTTTCGGAGAACGGCTTGTGGATGGCGGACCAGAGTGTCGAGGCGTGGAACGACACGGAGGGTTGCTACGAGCACATGCAGGACCGCCGCTGCCGTTACTCGCACGTGCGGATCATCGAGAGCAACGACGCCCGCGTGGTTGTTCACTGGCGATACGCGCCCGTCTGCGCCGAAGGCAGGTTGTGGCGGGAGGACGAAAAGACGACAAGGGCGTGTTGGATCGACGAGTATTATTATATTTATCCCGACCAGTTGGGCATTCGCAAACCGACCTGGAAAACCGGCAGCCTCGGCGGTCCCCGCCAGTTCCAGGAATCCATTCCGCTCACCCAACCCGGCCAATTGCAGGGTGACGTGATCGATGCCGGCTTCGCATGGGTTGCCAATCTCAAGGGCGAAAGCAGCAAAATCTCCTTCGTGGCCGAGCCCGATCCGACGCGGACGTTCCCCAAGGATCTGGTCATCCAACAGCATCAGTTCCGCTCGCGGAACAAGCCGTCGATCATCTTCGAACCGGGCAATGCCATGGAATACGTGGCCGACCGCAAAATGCCGGCCGGAGGCCTGGATGTTCCCGGTTCATGCAACCACTGGCCCGTCGGTCAGGCCGCCTGCGATGGACGGACGGTGCAGGCGGCCGACCGCCCGACCAGCTTTCTCGGTTACCCGATCTCCAATCCGCCGGTCCACGAAAAGGACGGCCGCTCGTGGTGGAACGGTCTCTACGGCATGACCGACATGGACATGGATGGGTTGGTCGTTGTCGCCAGGAGTTGGTCCCATCCGCCCGAGTTGACAGTTAGGTCCGCGGGTTTTGATTCGCCGGCTTATGATCCGTCCGAGCGTGCCTACAAGCTGACCAAGAAGAAGGCCGGGGCGGATGGCACCCTGGAGTTGATCCTTGCCGCTTCTGAAGAATCGCCTGTATTCAACCCAGTCTTTGTCGTCAGGAACTGGTCACCGCAGGCTCTCACGCTGACGCTCAACGGCCGTAGCGTCGTCCGCGGTAGCGGCTTTCGCGTCGGCACCCGGCACACCCTGGAGGGTGACGACACCATCATCTGGATCAGGCATCAATCGAGCGGGCCGGTGACGATCACCCTCACTGCCGAGTAACTCCAACTGAATGATCAAGCAGGAATTCGAGATTGAGACTGCGGGACTGCGGGTGAGGCCCGGTTGGAGCACACCAGGGACGATCCCCCGATGCCTGATCCTGCCGCCATCATCGGGATGGCCAACGCCTTCTGTGCGTCCCAGGTCCTCTTCGCCAGTTCCGACCTGGGCATCTTTGACTTTCTCTCCCGGTCGCCGATCGGCCTCTCCGCCGCGATCCGCTACAACCGGGATGTCTATCAGGCCTGGGGGCGGTTGCCGGAACTGGTGCGCAGCGGGAAGCCGGTGGAGAATCCGGAAATCCATCTCGGCGAGGATCCCGACAGGACGCGTGACTTCGTGCTCGCGATGCATGGCCGGGCGCTTGGCAGCGACCGGTCCCTGGTGCCCCAACTCAAGCTCAAGGGCCGGTGCAGGCTCCTGGCTCCCGGGGGCGGAGGCGGCACCTGCTTCGCGCTGATCGCCCGTCACCATCCGCAACTCTCTTGCACGGTGATCGATCTTCCAGGGGTGCTGGCTGTGGCAGAGGAACTGATCGCGGAACAGGGTGCCGGCGAGCGGGCCCGGACCATCGCCGGCGTCTTGGCACCCGTCGCATGAAGACCATCAACCATATATATGAACACCAACAGCCCCATCGCCTCTCGATCGCATGACTTAGAATAGGGAAAGTGAAATAATTCGAGTGCGACGCCGTAGAAGGGGCTCCATCCCGGTGCCGGCACCGATTGAGCAATTACAAGAATATGAAAACACCCCGTCCAATCATCATCCAGCATCCCGCCGCGTGGTTGCTCGCCGCTCTTGCCTGCGCCACCCTCTCGCACGCCGCCGACCGCAAGCCCAACTTCCTCTTCATCATCACCGACGACCAGCGCTGGGACGCGATGGGTGCGGTGCAGAAGGAGCAGGGTGAGCGCGCGCGCTTCCCGTGGTTCGAGTCGCCCGCCATGGACCGTCTCGCTGCCGAAGGCGTGCGCTTCCGCAACGCCTTCGTCACCCTCTCGCTTTGCTCGCCGTCCCGCGCCGCGTTCCTCACCGGGCGCTACAACCACGTCAACGGCGTCATCAACAACAACACGCCGTTGCCCGAAGACTCGGTTACCCACGCCTCCCTGCTGCGCGCCGCCGGCTACCGCACCGCCTACATCGGCAAGTGGCACATGGGTGGCCAGCGCGGCCAACGCCCGGGATTCGATCACTCCGCAAGCTTCGTCGGCCAGGGCATCTATCAGGATTGCCCGTTCGAGATCAACGGTGTGAAAACCTCCACCAAAGGATGGGTGGACGACGTCAGCACCGACTTCGCGATCGACTGGATCAAACAAAACCGCGAACAACCGTTCTCCATGGTTGTCGGTTTTAAAAGCCCGCACAACCGGCGCGGCGGCGACAACCTGCCGGCCCGCCTGCGCGACCTCTATGCGGGCGCAAGCAGCCGCCCCGTGCCCAACCTCAACACACCCGCGATTTACCACAAACCCGATCCGGTCACCGGCCAGTTCCCGCGCGGCCTCGCCGATAACTCGGTCCACATCGACTACCTCCGCCACATCAAGGGCGTCGACGAAAACCTCGGCCGCCTGCTGGACACGCTCGATCAACTCGGCCTGGCGGAGGACACTGTCGTCGTCTTCACCAGCGACAACGGCTACTTCCTCGGCGAACACGGCTGCGGTGACAAGCGCGCCCTCTACGAGGAGTCGCTGCGCATCCCGATGCTTGCCCGCTACCCGCGGCGCTTCGGCAAGGGGCTCGTGGTGGACGAAATGGTGCTCAACATCGACCTCGCCCCAACCTTCCTCGACCTGGCGGGAGTGCCGGTTCCCGCCAAGATGCAGGGTGCGAGCTGGAAGGAACTCGCCGCTGGCAAGAAGCCGGCGAACTGGCGCACGTCCTTCCTCGCCCAGTATTACAAGGAACTTGGGGACACACCCACCTGCGTCGGCATCCGCACGGCCAACGCCAAGCTCGTCAAGTACGCCGGCCACGCCGAATGGACCGAAGCTTTCGATCTCGCCGCGGATCCCTACGAATTGAAAAACCGGGCGGTCGATCCCGCGCTGACCGGGAAACTCGGCTCAGAGTTGAACGCCCGGATGAAAGCCCTCGAATATACCTTTCCTACGGAAGCGAACAAATCCTACTGAATCCCGTCAGAAAACATCACCAGAATATGAAATAACTATGAGGCCCTTGGCGTCGCCAGTCTCCCGCGCCGGGGGGGCTTGTCCCCTCGGACGGGTGAGGTCTGGGAAACGGGTCCGTAGTCCGACCCATTGATGTCTATCGTGCCACTGGCTCGAACATGAATTAAAGACCGGCTACCCCCCGGGACACCCGCCGGGGACGCATCGCTCGCGCTTTCACCTCGCTCCCATCCGCCGTGCGCTCAACCACCGTCGGCATCGTTGAAACTCCCACCATAGCCCGGGCGGTAGAGCAGCAGGCCGGTGTGTCTGGCGATCTCGCGGAAATGGGCGTCAATGGCATACAGCCGTACCCCATCATGGATGGCGATGGCGGCGATCAGGACGTCGAGCCACGGGACGGTAAGTCCCCTTGCACGCAGTCGCCAGACGAGGGCCAGGGCGCGGTCCCAGTCGTCCTCGCGGCAGGGGCGATAGGGGATCACCGCAAAGTGCTCTCCCAGGCACGCCCTTTCCTCGAGACGCGCGCCTCCGAGGACTTCCAGCCGGATCGGCGCACACCACTGGGCTTGGTAGGCATCCAGCAAGCCCTCGACGGCGAGTTTCACCCTCATATCGCCGTTCCGGCGGAGGCTTTCGATCCAGGCGGATGAATCCACAAGCACCATGGTGGCTCAATCCGGATAGAGGGGAGGAACCGGATTGGCGGAATCATGACCCGCCGGGTCCGGGGCTGGTGCCTGATAGTCAAACGCCCCCTCACGGATCAGGCGGCCGAACTCACGGGCCTTCTTGCGCCGCACGAATTCGGTGACCGCCCGAGCCACAGCAGGACTCTTGTGCTTGTCTCCGGTGATTTTCATTAAATCGCCCAAAATGCGGTCTTCGATCTCCACAGTGATTCTCACGGAGGTGAGCTTATCATCATTTTGCATCAATTTCAATATAAATCGGCATCAATTGGAGTCAATTGGATCCTGCAAATCCTGTATTTCCAGGTGACTCCTGCGGCCATCAGGCGGGAAATTTCAAGCCACCCTCACCTTCTGACCGGTCCCACCGGCCCGCCGGCCACGAATTCCGCCTTGGTCAGCGTCTGGCGGAGATCCTCGAACCGGTGATGCAGGGATGGTTCGCCGAGAGCCTGGTCCGTTGCCTGCCCGCCACCAGGATCGGCAGGCTCTCCCCGCATGCTTTCGCTCCATCCTTCCGGTTGGCTCCGAACCGGTCCCGGCACATCAAGAGCCATTCTCGAAAGTTTCTTGCGTTTTTCGCGGTAACTACCCACCCCCGAATGAAATTCCCTTCTCTGCTCGCCACCGCATTGCTTGTTGCCACCGCCCAGGCGGTCGAAATCTCACAAATCGGGGACCGCGTCTCGATTGAGAACCGAGCCCTCCGCCTTTTCTGCGATCTGAAGAGCGGCCGTTACTCCGGCACCCAACTCCGCTCCGGAATCACCGTTTTTTCCGACGGTTCGTTCATGATCGCGGATCTGATCCCCCTTGGCTTGGTCACGGCGAAGGCCGATGCGAAAGCTGCCGATGACATCGTTTTCCTCGGCAAGCCTGCGGCGGACTGGGAGAAGGAGGCGTTTCCGTTGGGCAACGGGCGCTTGGGTTGCATGGTCTTTGGCGGGGTAGGGGATGAACGGATCCAGTTCAACGTTGACAGCCTCTGGACCGGCGATGAGAACCTGCCCGGAGACTACGGAGCACCCGGCATGGGGCAGTACCAGAACTTCGGCAACCTGCACGTGGTCCTGGATGCCAAGGAACTCGCAACGAAATACCGGCGTGAACTGAACCTCGGCCAGGCGGTGAGTCGCGTGACCTATCAACAGGATGGCACCGGGTTCGCGCGCGAGACCTTCTGCAGTCACCCCGCTCAGGTCATCGTTTCCCGGATGACGGCAAGCGCGTCGGGAAGGTATTCCGGCCGCATCACCCTTGCTGGCGGGCGCGCCGAAATAACCCGCGCCAACCAGACCCGGCTCACCTTCACCGGGACGCTGGAGAATGGTCTGGCATACGAGGCCCAGGTGCTGGTGGTGGCCGAGGGCGGCTCGGTCAAGGCGGATGGCGGCACGCTGGTGTTCAGCAAGTGCGACAGCCTGACCCTGGTCCTCGGCGCGGAGACCAACTATGTCATGGACTACGCCCGGCAATGGCAAGGCGAGCACCCCCATCCGCGGGTGACCCAGCAGGTGGATGAAGCCGCGAAACAGCCTGCCGCCAAGCTGCTCGCCGCGCATGTGCAGGACCACCAGTCGCTCTATCGGCGGGTGGCGATCGATCTTGGCAAAACCGATGCGGCCCGGCTTGCGCTGCCGATCGACCAGCGGCTGGCGGCGATCCGCGAGGGCAAGGCGGATCCGGACATGGAGGAACTGCTGTTTCAGTTCGGGCGTTATCTGCTGATCGCCTGTTCGCGGCCGGGGACACTGCCGGCGAATCTGCAGGGACTGTGGAATGACCAGAACACCCCGCCGTGGCATTCCGACTACCACAGCAACATCAACCTGCAGATGAACTACTGGCTCGCGGAGTCAGCCAATTTGGCCGAGTGCCATACGCCGCTGTTCGATCTTCTATCAGCCTCGCTGGAGCCATTCCGCAAGGCGACCAAGCTGGCCTACGGTAACGAGATCCGTGGCTTCACCATCCGCACCTCCCACAATCCGTTCGGTGGAATGGGGTGGAAATGGAACATCCCCGCCAGCGCCTGGTATGCCCAACATTTCTGGGAACACTATGCCTTCGGACGGGACCGGAAGTTTCTCGAGACGGTGGCTTATCCCTACCTCAAGGAAGTCTGCCATTACTGGGAGGACCACCTGAAGCAACTCCCCGACGGCCGCTTGGTCGCACCTAACGGGTGGTCGCCTGAGCATGGCCCCACCGAGGATGGCGTTTCGCACGATCAGCAGCTCATCTGGGATTTGTTCACCAACACGATCGAGGCTGCCGGGGAGCTGGGGGTGGACGTCGATTACCGCAGGAAACTCTCGGCAATGCGGGACAAGCTGGTGGGGCCGAAGATCGGCAAATGGGGGCAGCTCCAGGAATGGATGGAGGACAAGGACGACCCCAAGGACGACCACCGCCATGTTTCCCACATGTTTGCCGTCTATCCAGGCCGCCAGATATCATTCACCAAGACCCCCGACTTCGCGCGGGCCGCGGCGGTGTCGCTCAGGGCCCGCGGGGTCGGCCAGTCCGTTGGTTGGTCAAACGCCTGGAAGACCGCCCTCTGGGCCCGCTTGCTGGATGCCGAGACCGCCTACTCATATTATCGCATGGAGGTCTCCGCCAACGCGTTTCCCAACCTCTGGAACGCCTGCTGGCCGGGACGGACCTTCCAGATCGACGGCAACTTCGGCATCACCGCCGGCGCGATCGAGATGCTGCTGCAGTCCCACGCCGGCGAGCTCCACCTGCTGCCCGCCCTGCCGCAAGCGTGGGCCACCGGGTCGGTCGCCGGGCTGCGTGCCCGTGGCGGGTTTGAGGTGGATATCGTGTGGAAAGATGGCAAGCTCAGCCAGGCGAGGATCCACTCAGCGGTCGATGGGCCATGCACGGTCCGCTACGGGGACAAGACGATTGCGCTGAACCTGAAAAAGGGGGAAATCGTTCAGTTGGACGGCGGCCTGGAGTCGATGAAGAACTCCGACCCATGAATGTCAAGCAGCGGGCCCGCGTCTGGGTCAGTGTCCTTGCGTTGATCGCATGGACCGCCGGCCAGCTTGGTGCCGAAGCTCCGAGGACCGTTCACGTGCTCGATGCCCGCTACTTGAGGGGCCTTGACCTGAGCCAACCGGAAAAGGCCGTGGAAGTGTGGGATAAGATGCATGCGCTGGCGGCGCTGCAAGGGATTGTCAACCGGGATGCGCCGCGGTTCTATCTGCTCTATTGCGCGGAGTTCGGCGTGGAGACCGATCAGTTCTGGCTTGATTGGTTGCGCGGTGAAGACGGTTGGTTGCGCCAGACAGAGGTGGTTCCGCTCGCTTCCCTCGAGCAGGCCGTGGTCACCTTCCGCAAGTATGTCAAGGGGTTGGCGGTGTATGATCCCGGCGTGCCGGCGACTGCGTGTCTGGCTTCCACCGCCGCCGGGTGCGGCGATTTGTTGCCCGTGCGTTTCAGTGCGGACCCGAACTCCGTATTCGCGTTGCTCGCGGGCCGGTTGCACCTGCCGGTCAAGTTATGGCTCTTGAATCCGGATGGCACCTCTAAATTCACCGGCCGGGGTATGATTCCCGATTCCAACAAACCAACGTCGGGCAGCGCCAAAGTGGACGCCTACCGCTGGGCCGTGCGCAGGTTCATTGAATCCGGCAAATGTGATGCGCGTTTCGCGGCCTATTACCTCGACGCCTTCTGGCTGCAGCGCCCCCGGAACGGTGCGCCGGACCTGCACACGCTGTCGAATCATGACTACTTCATCGCGCGGCGCGGGTTTTTCTTCGATCTCTCGCCGTGGGGTGATGAACCACCGGTGGACGATCCTAACCAAGCCGCGGGCATGGACCAACAAACGATGCTCCGGATCCTGCGGGCGCTGCACGACCGCGTGCCTGACCGGATGATAAAGATTGGCGGGTTTCCACCCTGGCCCTATAAATACACCACCCACGGCCGCGCCGGGAAACACGATGGTGTTCCGACCGAGTGGGAGTTCACCCGGCTGATCTCGCAATTCAATGCCTACCACGAAGCCGACGCCGCCGGCCCGGGTGCGATGGCCAACGCGTCGTACTTTGCGCACTACCCGCTCAAGGCCCGCTATCCGCAACCGAACCGGAAGCCCGTGCGCAAGGACTGGCTGGCAGCCGGATTCGTTGGTGCGGATGGGAAAGTCGCCGCGAAGCTTTTCGTCGGTCATTACGTCGGTGATTACGATTCGCCTTCCTGGCTCTACAAGGCCGTGCCGGCGTTTTTCGAGGATCCGCAGCGGGGGAATGTTCCGCTGGGCTGGGCGTTTGATCCCAATCTGGCGGATCGGGCACCGCAAGCCCTCGCCTACGCGTACCGGCACGCCACCCCAAACGACTTCTTCATCGCGGGCGATTCCGGGGCCGGCTATCTGAACCCGCGCGGACTCACGCTGCGCCCGGATTCGAAGCTGCCGTCTGGACTGAAGTCTTGGCAGGAACACTGCTTGCTCCAATTCCGGCGTTGGGATATGTCGATCACCGGCTTCGTGCTGGACGGGGCGAGCGGCGCAGCCACCGAAACGGAATTTGCCGCCTATCGCTCATTCAGTCCCGACGGTTGCGGCACGCATTTTGAGAAGGCCCCCCGAATGATCAGCGGCCTGCCAACGTGCCCGGAGCGCGACCTGCCGGATTCAGCCGGGGAGGCCGCGGCGGTTATTGCGAAACTTGCGGGCGACGTCGGATCCGACGCGCGGTTCCTCTGGGCGCGCAGTATCCTCAAATCGCCGGCCTGGTATGCGAAAGTCTCGCAGATCCTGCGCGACCAACATCCTGAGGCGCCGGTGCTGGTGGTCGATCCGTACACCTTTTTCGGCTTGATCCGGACCCAATCCGGTGCGGAGTGATGTCGGAACACAACCAGACCATAGGCGTCGTTTTGGCGATCACATTCATCCTTGCGGCGGTGGCGGCGCGGGCCACCGGCGAAACCGATATCACACCGGTCGGCCCGATGGGCCAGCTCACCCAGCTCGTGGTCGGCGGCGGAACCACCAAGGTGCTCTCATGACTCCATCCGGCCGAGTTCTTTGAGCCAGTCGCCCAAGTTTCCGTTCGCGGCTTCGTCGCGAGACAGAGCGGAGTGATCGGCTGCTCCGCGCGCTTGGTCACGGCTCATTCGGAAAAATAAATATTGTGAAAGAGCGCGAACCGCCGCGCCGTTCTTTCCTCCTACCCAGACTAAACCATGAAGAACCACCAAACGACCCGCCGCGATTTCCTGAAGACGACCGGTTTGACGACCGCCGCCATTGGATTCCCCACCATTATTGCATCGTCCGTGCTCGGCCGAGGGGCGACCCCGCCGCCCAGTGAGCGCATCGTCATGGGCGGCATCGGTCTCGGCAACATGGGTGGCGGCGACCTCGGCAATTTCCTCAACAACCCGGGCGTGCAGTACGTGGCGGTGTGCGATGTGCGGAAGAATGTTTGCAACGGTGCCAAGGGCACGGTTGACGGCAAGTACAACAACAAAGACTGCACCGCCTACGGCGATTTCCGCGAACTGCTGGCCCGGCCCGACATTGATGCGGTCCATGTGGCCACTCCCGACCATTGGCATGCGATCATGGTGATTGAAGCCTGCCGCAACGGCAAGGACGTTTACTGCCAGAAGCCCGAGACCCGCACCATGCGCGAAGGGCCGCTCATGGTCGAAGCCGCCCGCCGCTACGGCCGCGTGGTTTCCGGCGGCAGCCAGCGGGTGTTTGAAGACTACCGACAGGTCGTCAACAAATGCTGGAGCGGTGAACTCGGGCCCATCAAGTCGATCAACGTCGAAGTCGGCCCGCTGTCCCAGCCGTGCAATCTGCCGCCAGAGGATGTGCCCGCTGACATGGACTGGGAAATGTGGCTTGGGCCGGCCGCTTGGGCACCTTACAACTCGAAGCGCTGCGACGGCAATTTTGGCACCGGCGGCAACAGTTGGCGTTCCTATCTTGATTACTCCGGCGGCGGCATGACCGATTGGGGGGCCCATCATTTCGGCGGGGCGACGTTTGCCGTCGATGTGCGGGAACTGCAACCGACCGAGATTTCGCTTGAAGAGGACGGCGGCAAGAAATTCCTGACGCTCAAATACCCCAACGGCGTGCTGCTGACTCACAACAAGCCGGGCAAGGGAAACCTGGAGGTGGAGGGCACGCCCGGCGAGAAACGCGCCCCGAAGCCAATCCCCGGATATTCGGTCAAAGGGGGGATTTACGCCGACTTCCTGAATTGCGTGAAGACCCGCGGCAGACCGTTCCGCGACATCGAGCTGGCCGTCAATACCGTGGCTGTCAGCCATCTCAGCACCATCGCCTACACCCTGGGCCGCTCGCTCAAATGGGACGCCGCGAAACAACAATTCACCGGCGATGAAGAGGCCAACCGCTACCTTGACCGGGCCCGGCGCGAACCTTGGCAGCTGTGAGGCCAGCCCTAGCATCAGATACCAAAATTCAACTAAGAAAGACCACAAGTTATGAACGAAGCAGCTTTTGACGCATTGAAAACCTACGATTGGGGCGTGGAGCCCAACGTGCTCCAGCCACTCACGGATGCCGTCGTGACCACCCACGGTAACGCGGCAGCCCGCTTGGAACTCGAAATCCAATTGGCCGCCGTACTCAAGACCGACGTGCCACGCGCGGCCAAGGACGCCGTGTGCCGTCTGCTCAAACCCATCGGCACGGCGGCTTCGGTGCCGACGTTGGCGGCCCTGTTGGCGGACGAAAAACTCTCCCACATGGCACGCTACGCGCTTGAGCTCATGCCGGCGCCGGAAGCCGGTGAGGCTTTGCGCGCGGCCCTTCCCAAGGTTGGCGGCAAGCTGAAGATCGGCGTCATTTCATCGCTCGGAGTTCGCGGCGACGCAGCCGGAGTTGCCCCCTTGCAGGCCTTGCTCGCCGATGGGGATCCCGCAATTGCGCGTGCCGCCGCCTACGCCCTGGGAGCAATCGGTTCCCCGGAAGCGAATGCGGCCCTCGCGGCCGCCAAGGCGAGCCCTGCGACGCGGGCCGCCATGGCCGATGCCTCGCTGGCCTGCGCGGAAGAACTGTTGGCCACTGATCGCAAGCCGGCGGCCAAGGCCACCTATCAGAGGCTCCTCGGCGGCAAGCCTTCCAAGCTGGTTGAGCAGGCTGCGGCTCGCGGCGTGAAGGCCTGCGAGGGGAGATGACCGCCTCCTCCTCCCCCCATGATCCGACCGATCCGACCGATCGCACTGATCGGGATTTCCCAGACTGCCCGCTCTGCGGCAAAGTCATGACGCTGCGCACCGCCCGCCAGGGCAAGAACCAGGGCAGCCAGTTCTGGGGGTCACCTCACCGAGAAGGAAGCAGATGTTCCCACTCCGGAGGAAATTCTCTCGAGCCTCGAAACGGCGGTGGCGGAATCCGGTTTTCCCGCAGAACTCAAACAGCGCTTCATGACTGCGATCAAAGCCGAGTCTAGGAACTGATCCTGCTCTCCAACAGGCAACTTCAATAAGCTCGTGTGCCGCATTCTAAGGTGGAGGATTTCCATGTCGGGATTTCAATTGCCCAGCCGGGCCGGACAGGATGGAAGCCGCTCATGTATCGAATCGCCATCGAACAGTTTGGAGCACCTGCCACGGAGGCCGGTCGGATCCAATTTGCCTTGGAGTCGGCAGCGGCGCTGTCCGTGCTGGAGCTGATTGATCAGGCGGTTGCCAGGGAGATCGAGCTGTGTGGCCTGAAGGTGGGTGCGGGGAAACTCGCGGACCACCAGCGGGAGGCCGCGCGAGCCTTCGCCTGCGGCACCTTTGTGATGCTGGTATCATCAGCCTTTTCAAGCTGGCAGTCGATTTGACGGTCTAGATTGAAGTGTTCCCGTCCAGGCCGTTTACCCAGTAGTCGGTGGCGGCGTGGGAGTTTGGCTTTCGGCGGGCATCGGGAAAATCGAAGCCCCGGTGCCCAAATTCCTGTCGGCATGCTTGCCAGAGCGTGGCCGGGCGTCTACGGTCACCGGAAGTGACCACGATCCCTTCATCAATAGCTTGCCGCGCCTTCGTCCGCATGGCAAGGCTGCTCTTGGTCGCGACCTTCGCTGGATCGACCGCCACCGCCCTGCCCGTGATCAGCGAAATCCTCGCCGATAACGGGACCGGGCTCCGGGACGGGGACGGCGAGTACAGCGACTGGATCGAGATCTTCAACCCGGATCCCGTCGCCGTCGACCTTGACGGATACTGCCTCACCGACGACCCCGCCGCCCCTGCCAAATGGCGGTTTCCACCCGCCACCACCCTCGGGCCGCTCAAGTTCCTGATCGTGTTCGCTTCGAACAAGAACCGCGCCGTTTCCGGTCAGCAACTGCACACCAACTTCAAGCTCGACGGGGCGGGGGAGTACCTGGCGCTGGTCGCCCCCGACGGGGTCACCGTGGTCTCCGGTTTCGTGCCGATGTTTCCCGTCCAATTCACCAATGCCTCCTATGGTCTCGAACAGACGGCCATCACCGCCGAGGAGCCCCTTGTTGATTCCGATGCCCCCTGCACGGTCCATGTCCCGACCGACACCACGCTGGGAACCTCATGGATGCAGGCTGGGTTCGATGATACGGCGTGGACCGCCGGCACGCCCGGCGTCGGTTACGAACGCGGCACCGGATATGAAAGCCTGATCAATCTCGACGTCGAGCAGGATATGTACAGCCAGAACGGATCGGTCTATATCCGTATCCCGTTCGAGGTTCCCGATCCAGGCGGGATCCTGGACCTCCGCCTCGAGATGCAGTTCGACGACGCTTTTGAAGCCTACCTCAACGGCACGCGGGTGGCGGGCGCCAACGCCGTCGTCTATCCGGCTTGGAATGCGAACGCCACCACCGAGAGTCCCGACGGGGATGCCCTCGACCTCCGAACCTACTCCCTGCAATCCAGGATCGGCCTGCTCGAGAGCGGCGACGCGCTCCTCGCCATCCAGGGTTTGAACATCAACCCCTCCGATGATGACTTCTTGATTCGCCCGCAGCTGGTGGCGACCCGCCTGACCGGAGTCACCATGGGCGGCCTCGCCTATTTCACCGTTCCCACACCCGGAGCGCCGAACGGGGTTCAGCAGCAACTCCCCGCCAGCAAAGTCATCTTCTCGGAGCCTGGCCGGACCTTCACCAGCCCGTTCCAAGTCACCCTCAGCAGCGAGTTCGGGGAAGTCATCCGCTATACGCTGAACGGCACGGTGCCAAGCACCTCGTCGCCCGTCTACGCCGCGCCCCTCACCCTCACCAACTCGACACAGCTTCGCGCCCGGGTTTTCGCCGCCAACAACGCAGTGGGGCCCCTCGCGATGGAAACCTACCTCCGGCTCTCCGCCGACCTGCAGAATTTCAGCTCCAACCTGCCGATCGTGATCCTCGAGAACTGGGGCCGCGGCAGGCCGGGGACTGAAACGAACACCCCCGGCTTCTGGGCCATTATCGAACCGGACGGCTCCACCAACAGCCGCGCCGAAATGCTCGACCCGTTCCAAGTCGCTTCCCGCTGCGGGATGCGCAACCGCGGATCCTCCTCCGAAGGGTGGCCGAAATACTCCCTCTCCATCGAAGCCCAGGATGAGAACGGCCTCGACAAGGGGATCAAGCCGCTGGGCATGCCGAAGGAATCCGATTGGATCCTGAGCGGCCGCTACCAGTTCGACCCGGCCCTCATGCGCAACGACCTCATGTATGAGCTCAGCAACCAGACGGGCGAATACGCGGTGCGCACCCGCGTCGTCGAGGTCTTCAACAACACCGACGGTGGGAACCTCTCCTACGCCGGCGACTACTTCGGGGTCTATACCCTCATGGAAAAGATCAAGCGCGATGACAATCGCGTCGCGGTCGCGGAAATCGGCCCGCGCGACGTCGTGGAGCCTAAGGTGAGCGGCGGCTACATGTTCAAGAAAGACCGCCTCGATCCCGGCGACTCCGGATTCGCGGTCAATCACATGGGCACCTTCGGGTGGGTCGAACCCAAGGAAAGCGAAGTCCATCGCACCCAGCGCATCTGGCTTCAGAACTATCTCAACGAGCTGGACGCCGCCCTCTACGCCTCCAACTGGACGAACCCCGCCACCAGGAAGCATTTCACCGAGTATATCGACAGCGGTTCCTGGCTCCGGCACCACTGGCTCAACACCCTCGCCATGAACGTCGACGGTTTCCGCCTCAGCGGATATTACTACAAGCACCGCAGTGACACCAACGGCGGCAGGCTCGGGGCCGGTCCGATTTGGGATTTCGACCGCACCATGGAGTCGACGGACGGTCGCGACGACTCGCCCACGGCATGGGACGGCAGCGGGGACTCCAGCCACACCTGGGACGACTCGCGCTTTCCATGGTGGGGGCGCGCCCTGACCAATCCGGACTTCCGGCAGGCCCACACCGACCTCTGGCAGGAACTCCGCAAGACCACCTTCTCCACGGCCAATATCAATTCCATCATCGATGACCTTGCGGCCCAGATCGACTTCCAGGACCCGGCCGGCGTCAACTCCCGTCTCGCCAGATCGCCCGCAGCCCGCAATTTCGCGAAGTGGACCCAATATCCCCCCCGCGGCGGCAGCCATGCCGCCGAAGTCACCCTGCTGAAGAACTGGCTGGTGACCCGTGGCAAGTGGATCGACCAGCAGTATACCGCGCCGCGGGGGTTCTCGGTCGCGCCCGGGCTGGTCTCCCCCGGCAGTACCGTCGGGTTCACGGGCCGCGGTGGGACCGTCTACTACACCACCGACGGCAGCGACCCCCGGCTTCCCGGCGGCGGCGTCTCCTCCTCGGCCAGTTCCAGCCTGCCCGTTGTGATCAACTCCACCACCATCATCACGGTACGCGCCCGCAACGGCACCGGACTCACCTCCTGGAGCGGACCGAGCAAGGGGATCTATCTCGTCGGCCCGCTCGCCACCGCCTCCAATCTCGTCATCACCGAAGTCCATTACGCGCCGCTGCCGCCCGCCACACCGGCCGAACTCGCAGCGACCACGGAGGTCTCCGATTTCGAGTTCCTGGAACTGATGAACATCAGCCCGACCGACACGATCGACCTCACCGAGGTGCACTTTGAAGCGGGCATCGACTTCCGCTTCACCGGTTCCGCCGTGACCTCCCTCGCGCCAGGCGAGCGCGTTCTCATCGTCGGCAGACGGGCCGCCTTCGAGGCCCGCTACGGAACCGGCCACAGCGCTCGCATCGCCGGGGAATTCGCCCCGTCCCGCCTCGACAATGCCGGCGAGCGCCTTCACCTCGTCGATGCCCTCGGCGTGACCATCGCCGACTTCAGCTACCACGACAAGAGCCCCTGGCCCCCCGCGGCCGGCTTTGCCGGCTACAGCATGGTCCTCAGGTCGCCCGCCATTTCCGATCCCGACTACACTGTCGCCGGCAACTGGCGCAGCAGCGGGTTCCTGGGTGGCAATCCGAATGCCACCGACAGCACGACGCTTGTCGGGGTTGCCACCGACGACGACGATCACGACGGCCTCAACAATCTCCTCGAACATGCCCTTGGAACGGGCAGTTCCCAACCCGGCGATCCCGGTCGCCTCTTCTCATTCGCGATCCAGTCCCTCGAAGTGGCCGGCTCCATCAATGACTACATGACCTTCACCCACCGGCTCAACCTCACGGCCGATGACGTGATCCTGGATTTCGAGGGGTCCTTCGATCTCATGAATTGGTTGGGCGGGGATGCCTGGTTCCCGGTCGTCTCGGAAGTCAACCAAGGCGACGGCACCTCCCTGCTCACCCATCGGACCCTGTTGCCCTTCACTCCCGGGGCCAACCCGAACCTTTTCCTGCGCCTGCGCGTGCGTTCGCTGCTTGCTCCCTCCTTCGCCGACTGGCTGGCCGGCCAGGGGGCCACCGATCCGCAGGCACCCTTTGCCGGCTCCTCGTTGTCCAACCTGCTGGCCTATGCGGTCGGTGCCGACCTCGCCGCCACACCCGAGGCCGCTCTCCCCGCGTTTTTGATCATCAACGAGGCGGGCGTCGACTACCCCGCCCTTCGCTATCGGGTCCGCCAGGGTGCCGGCCAGCTCACCTGCGCGGTGGAGGTCTCCACCGACCTTGTGACTTGGCAGGACGGCGAGCAATCCACAGTGGAGGTTGCCGTCCCGCAGGACAACGGCGACGGCACCCGAACCGTCACGGTCCGCACCCTCAAGCCCGTCACCGCCGGGCCGGCCCTCTACCTGCGCCTCCGCGTCAGCCTGCCGCCGTGATGGGGGTGCATGACAATAAGGTCAGAATTCCGCAAGCACAGGCAGGGACCGTCTTTCCGAGCGGTCCGGCGGGGGCGAGCCCGCACTTCCATCCAATCCCAAGCCACCCGGACCGTCCGCCCGCACCCATTCGCTGATCGGGAGGTCGGCGACCCCACGCCGATTTTCCCGCGCACGGGGCTGTTCCCAGCCGGACCGCCCGGAGGTCGGTCCCTGCCTGCGGTTCCCGGGGTGGCGGGGCGTTCGACTTGTTTGTCATGCACCCCCCTGATGGCGGCGGCGATAAATTGACTTGCCAAGCACGCTCCACCGCGCTCTGATCCCCGTGCCTTGATCAAGATGAGATTGGAACTAAAACAATGAATACACTGAATTTGAGATTAGCGATTCCGGCCTTGGTGCTGGGGTTGTTTGTGGGTACCCGGGGTCAGGAAGAGGCCGACGTCCCCCGGGGCTGGCTGCGCATGCTGCCGGTGGGCGACGCACCGCCGTATATCCAGGAAACCCGCGGCGGGGTGCGCCATGAGGTGGACGCGCCGCAGGGGTCCGTGCCGCCCCGCGAGGTGGTGGTTCCGGCTCCGGGGAAGAGTGCCGAGGGCGAGGGGAAAGTGCGGATGACCTTGGGACGAGTGAGTGAAGCCGTCCTGGTTGGGGTGGGGCCCGTGGTGCTTTCGGCAAAGCCGGAGAATGGCGAGCCGGCGCGGTGGACCCAGATCATGATGCCGCGAAATTCCGCCGCGCTGGCGATCATCTTCCGCGATCCGCGGCAGAAATCCTGGGATGCCGTCCGGAGCATCGTCGTGGCGGATGACATTGGATCGTTTCCCGCGGGGACGGTAAGGTTCGTCAACGCGACGCCGTTTGAGGCGGGCGTCTCGTTCGAGGGAAAGAACACCCTGATGAAAGCCGGTCAGGTCATGCTCAAACAGCCGGCCCGGGGCGCGGCGATCAAAGACGAGCCCGTGATGGTGGCAATTCGGGATGCAAACGGCAAGACGGCGCGCGTTTTCGACAGTACCATTTCGCAGGATGCCGGGGAGCGGACGAATGTGGTCATTTACTGGGCGGACGGTGCGAACCCGCGGCGGCCAAGCAAGGTGCTGCTCCATCGCGAACGACCCGCGCCGCGCAAGATGCCCGGTGCCAGGTAACCAAACCCGAATCACTTCCCTTGCCATGCCAAGATTCCTCCCAGGCCTTGCCTTCGCGTTGCTAATCCCTGCGGTCTCCGCCGGGGTGGTGATCAACGAGGTCCACTACAACCCGCCGGAAAACCCGGTGCGGCAGGAGTTCATCGAACTCTACAACCCCGGAAACTCCGCCGCCGAGCTCTCCGGGTGGCGCCTTTCCGGTGCCCTCGACTACGTCTTTCCCTCCGGCACCAGCATCCCCGCCGGCGGCTACCTCGTGATTGCGGAGGATCCCCCGACGCTGCTCTCGACTCTCGGTGCCACCGCGCTCGGGCCTTATGCCGGTCAGTTGGATTCCGAGGGCGAGACGGTCCGCCTGCGCGACCCGAACGACGCGGTGGTCGATGAGGTCGACTACCAGGTCGGCTTCCCATGGCCGGTGGCGTCGAATGGCGGGGGATCCTCGATCGAGCTGATCAATCCCTCGCTGGACAATGCGCTCGGAAGTTCGTGGCGCGCCTCCCAAGTGCCCCCGACGCCCGGCGCGCAGAACAGCGTCTTTGCGGCCAACGCCGCGCCGAACATTCGCAAAGTGAGTCACACTCCGGAGCAGCCGACTGCCGCCGATCCGGTGGTGATCACCGCCTTGGTCACCGATCCCGAAGGGGTGGCGACGGTGACGCTCGAGTATCAAGTGGTCGCACCGGGTGCTTATGTCCCGTCGCACCTGCCGCTGCGCATCAACAACAATGACATTTACCCCTTGGTGCCGCGCCCCGCGAACCGGTCTTACAATACCGGCTGGACCAGCGTGCCGATGCTTGACGACGGCACCAGCGGCGATTTACTGGCCGGCGATGGCATCTTCACCGTCACCCTCCCCGCGCAGGCGCACCGGACCCTCGTGCGCTACCGGATCACGGTCGAGGACGGGCTTGGCCTTGCCGCCCGGGTGCCCTACCCGGACGACGAGTCCCTGAACTTCGCCTATTTCGTCTATGACGGCGTCCCGTCCTACGCCCGCAACTCTCCGGCGATCTTGCAAACCCTGCCGGTTTACCACCTGATCACCCGCGGGCAGGACTATGCCCAGTGCTTCGCCTACAACGGCGCCGACCAGATCAACCAGGGCAGCGACGCGCGGTTTTTCTACAACTGGAGCGGCACGTTGGTCTACGACGGGGTGGTCTACGATAACATCTCCTACCGCTTGCGGGGAGCGAATGGCCGCTACTACCTGCAGGGCAAGCGCTCGATGCGCTTCCGCCTCAACGACGGATCCTACTTCCAGGCCCGCGACCAGCTCGGCAAGAAGTATCCGAAGATGTGGCGCACCCTGACCACCGGCAAGGGCTTCGACAACCGCCAGACCCAGACCTTCGCGCTCAACGAGGCCATGAGCATGTATCTCTTCAACAAGGTCGGCGTGCCGGCTCCCGATACGCACTGGGTCCACTGGCGCGTGATCGACGGCGCGGACGAGGCGCCGGACCAATGGCGGGGGGATTTCCACGGGCTGAATTTCGTCCTCGAGACCTATGACGTCCGCTTCATGGAGGCGCACGGCATGGCGAAGGGCAACCTCTACAAGCTTATCAACCAGACCAACGACTGGCAGCGCCAGCAGCGCTATCAGGCCGCCTTCGCTCCGAGCGACGGCAGTGATCACAACTCCATCGAAAACGATCTCGATGGCGGCGACTCGGCGAGCTACATCGCCTCCCGCGTCAACATGGACCGCTGGAACCGCTGGCACGCGCTGGCCGAGGCAACCCGCATCTATGACTTCTGGCCGAACTCCAACAAGAACATGACCTACTACTTCGAGCCGGTCTACAGCAGTAGGAACGGCTACAAAGGCAAGCTCTGGATCCTGCCCTGGGACACCGATGCCAGTTGGGGTCCGACTTGGAACAACGGGCACGATGTCGTCTACAACGCGCTGTTCCCGTCCTACGACGGCGGTGGCGACAGCAACAGCACCCCCGAGCTCTGGCCCGAGTACTTCAACACGGTGCGCGAGCTCCGCGACCTGCTCTGGCAGAGCGATCAGATCAATCCGCTGATCGACGAGTTCTCAGCCTTTATCACGCCCTTCGAGGCCGCCGATGCCGCCCGCTGGAAGGGAGCGCCCGCCGATGCAGGGAGCTACAGCGGCCTCGGCGGCGCGGGCACGACCTCCTTCGCCAACTTCGCGAAGGACATGAAGAACTTCGCCTTTGTCGGTGGCAGTTGGCCGGGCGGAAACGTGGGTGCCGGCGGACGCGCCGCGTTCCTCGACACCCTCCAGGCTTCGAACGGCGAGGGCGCGCAGCTCCCCGGCACCCCGACTATCACCTATACCGGAACCGCGGGGTATCCCACCGACGGTCTCGTGTTCCAGAGCGGCAACTTCGCCGATCCCCAGGGTGTGGGCAGCTTCGCGGCGATGGAGTGGCGCATCGCCGAGATCACCGACCCGCTGGCCCCCAAGCACGATCCGACCAGGCGCTTCAAGCTGGAATGGGAGGCCGACTGGGAATCCGGTGAACTGACCACCTTCGACCAGACGCTGGTGGTGCCCACCCCGGCGGTGCGCTCGGGCCTGACCTACCGGGCCCGGGTCCGCCACAAGGATAAAACCGGGCGCTGGAGCCACTGGTCAGCGCCGGTCACCTTCACCACCACCCTGCCGGACCTTTCCCCCTACCTCGCGGGACTGGTGATCTCGGAGGTCATGTATCATCCCGCCGATCCCACCGCCGCCGAGTTGGCAGCGGGCTTCACGGACGACGACGATTTCGAATACATCGAACTGCACAACGTCGGTCCGGTCGCGCTCAATCTAACGGACCTGCGGCTCACCAAAGGCGTCGATTTCGACTTTCTCGGGGCGGCCATCACCGGCCTCGCTCCCGGTGAGTTCGTCCTTGTCGTCTCAAACCGCGCCGCGTTTGAAATGCGCTACGGGACCGGGCTCCCGATCGCCGGCGAATGGGAGCCCACCGACAAACTCAACAACGCTGGCGAGCAAATCAAGCTCTCCTTCGGCGCGGGCGACACGATCCGCGATTTCATTTACGACGATGTGGCCCCGTGGCCCACCGCGGCCGATGGGATGGGGGCGTCGCTCACGTTGGCCGATCCGGATGCGGTCCCGGACCACGGTTTGGCCGCAAACTGGCATGCCAGTTCCGCCCCGCAGGGCAGCCCCGGAACCGATGATCTCACGGGTCCATTTGCCGAGTGGATGGCGGCCCGCGGCGCCACCGATCCCGCCGCACCCTTTGGCTCGTCCTCGTTGTCCAACCTGCTCGCCTATGCGGTGGGGGCCGATCTCACCCCCACTCCCGAGGCCGCCCTGCCCACCTTGGTGATCGTGGACGAGGGCGGAACCGCCTATCCCGCGCTGCGCTATCGCGCCCGCCGGGATACCGGCGATGTCACCTGCGCCGTCGAAGTCTCCGATGACCTCGTGCGGTGGCAGAGCGGCGGTGCCTTCACTACCCAGGTCGGGGCCCCGCAGGATAACGGTGACGGCACCGACACCCTGACAGTCCGCTCCCTCCACTCAGTCGCCTCCAAGCCGACCCAGTTCCTGCGCTTGCGCGTCGCCCTGTCCGGCGTGGGATCCGGCCCCTTCGAGGTCTGGATGACGACCCACGGTGCCAGCGATCCGTTCGCTCCCTTTGGCTCGTCCTCGCTCTCGAACTTGCTCGCCTACGCGGTGGGGGCGGATCTCGCTCCCACTCCCGAGGTCGCTCTGCCTGCGGTTTCGATCATTCAGGAAGGCGCTGCCAGCTATCCCGCGTTGCGCTATCGTGTCCGCCGGGATGCCAACGATGTCACCTATGATGTCGAGGTCTCCAATGACCTCGTGCTGTGGCAGAACGGCGGTGCCTTCACCACCCAGGCCGGGTCCCCGCAGGACAACGGCGACGGCACCGTCACGGTGACCGTCCGCTCGCTCCAGTCCCTCGCCTCCAAGCCGACCCAGTTCCTGCGCCTCCGCGTGAGCCTCACCCCCTGAGCTGGCGGGCGGGAAAGGGGGGGGGTGAATGCGTCAGAGGCTGTCTGAAAAATGGCTTGGCAGGGACCTTTTTCCGAAAGGTCCACGAGAATGGGTAGCGAATGAACGTGCCACGGCATTTCTATTCTCAGTTCATTCGCCCGGACGCTTCGGAAAAGCGTCCCTGCCATTTTCCAGACCGCCTCTCAGTCATCGCCTGCGCCTGAAATCCGTACGGTCCGCCAGGATGGTCAAAGCAAGGCACATCCTTCGCGCCGCATGCTCCTGCCCACCTTCATTTCCTATTTTTTCAGGCTGGCCCAAGCGCGGTCCATCCCATCCCGAAGGATCCAGGCCCGCTTGCGATCCGACGCCTCCGAGCGCGCCGCCTTGAGCACCCGGGCGAGTTCGGCACGGGATTTTTCCGATACGCCATCGATGACTTGCAGCGCCTCACAGGTGACCTCATACAGCGCGGCACATGCGGCCGCCTCACCCTTGTTGAACAGCGGCACGCCCCGCTTGATGGCCAGCTCAATCAGCCCGGTTGGGCTTGGAGCGGCCGCTTCCGGAGTGGCCGGAATCAACACCTGGTCGATCACGTGAATCGTCCCATTGAAGCCACCGGCAGCCTTGGCAACCTCCACCAAGGTTCTGCCACTCTTGGCGTCGGCGTTGGCAGGGGCGGCTTGCTCATCGGTAGCCGTCACCGACTCGATCTCCAGCGAGAACGGTCCGGCATTCTTGTCCGCCAGCGTGAACCCGATCGACGCGACCGCCGCCGGATTGATCGCCTTGAACGGGAGGGCACGCCCGAACGCCTGAGGCTTGAAATCGGCGAACGGAATCCGGGTTTCCTGCCATTCGCCGGCCGTCGTGGGGAGGTAGGCGCGGTATGAGGTGGCGCCCATTTGGCCGGCCGTCCGCAGGTCCAGCCAGTAGGTCCGCCCGTCGCCCCGCGCTTTCACGACGATCGCGGTGGTTCCCGACAGCTCGAATTTCCCGGGCTTGGTACGAACGGAGGCAAAACCGCCGTTGTTTTCCAGCGAAAGCTCGCCGCTGAATAGCAAGGTCCCCTGCTCGGTGCGCTTGAATCCGCCTTTGGACACTCCTCCCATGACCCCGTCATTGACGGATGTCCAGGATTCCAGGGAATCGGCGGTCTTGAAAGTCGCCAGTTCTTGCTGGGCCGCCAGCAACGGCAACTGCGTCAGCAGAGCGCCCAAGGCGGTGGCGATGAGCCCGCCGCGGGCGGGGGAATAGGGCTTCGTGGTTTTCATGGTATTCATGTTCTGTGTGGTTGTTTGGTTGTGTTTGAAAAGTCCGTTCAGCGATCTCGCCGGCAGCGAACATGGATGCAACTTACCGCGGATTCGTAACTTGTCAAGGTTTTGTCGAAAAAATGTAGAAATATTTTTCGAAGGCGCTTGCGACCGGGTCATGGATGGCCGGAATTCGTCGATATCGTGCAAGCCATGGGTGGGAGAACAAGCGCCGAAAAGCACCGGGTGCATGACAATAAAGTCAAAATTCTGCAAGCACAGGCAGGGACCGTCTCTCTGAGCGGTCCGGCGGGGGCAAGGCCGCGCTTTTATCCAATCCCAAGCCACCCGGACCGTCCTCCCGCCCCCATTCCAGGATCGGGTTGTCGGCGACCCCACGCCGTTATTCCCGCGCACCGGGCTTTTCCCACCCGGACCGCCCAATGCTGTTCAATTAGGAATTTCCAACCACGGATTACACGGATTGGCACGGATAGTGCTCCGCGTTTTTGTCTCTTATCCGTGTACATCCGTGTCATCCGTGGTTGAATTTATCTGTCCTTCGCTCCCAATTGAACAGTATTGCCCGGACCGCTCGGAGATCGGTCCCTGCCTGTAGTTCCCGGGGTGGCGGGGCGTTTGACTTTTTTCTCATGCACCCGAAAAACGCCGGGAAACGACATTTCCGCTTGCCATGATGCAAATATTTGTGTAAGGCATGTGTAGAAAGCATCAATTTCCAGAATCAACTCAACCGCAATGAACCATTCCCCCGAGCAAATGAAACGATCAAACGCCCCACTGGTCCTCGTCACCGGCGCCACCGGATACATTGGCGGCCGGCTCGTCCCCCGCTTGCTGGAAGCTGGCTTCCGCGTGCGCTGTCTGGTGCGGGACGCCTCGCGGTTGCAGGGCCGGGGGTGGCGTGACGAGGTCGAACTGACCGAGGGCGACGTGCTGCGGCCGGACTCGCTCACGGCGGCGATGGACGGTGCGGTGGCGGCCTACTACCTCGTGCACAGCCTCGGGGCGGGCGCTGACTTTTCCGAACGCGACGTGCAGGCCGCCCGCAATTTCGGAGTGGCGGCGAAAGCCGCCGGAGTCGGCCGGATCATTTACCTCGGTGGGCTGGGCGATCCGGCGACGGAACTCTCCGCGCATTTGCGCTCGCGGCAGCAGACAGGGGAGACGTTGCGGGAGAGCGGTCTCTCAGTCACCGAGTTCCGCGCCGGGGTGATCGTGGGCTCGGGCAGCCTGTCCTTTGAAATGATCCGTTATCTCACCGAGCGGGTGCCGGTGATGATTTGCCCGCGCTGGGTGTACACGCGCATCCAGCCGATCGCCGTCCGCAACGTGCTGGACTACCTGGTGGAGGCCTTGCGGGTGTCCGAAAGCGCCGGCCAGATCATCGAAATCGGCGGGGCCGACGTCATCACCTACGGCGAAATGCTCACCTTCTACGCCGAAGTCCGCGGCCTCCGGCGCTGGCTGGTGCCGGTGCCCGTGCTGACGCCCAAGCTGTCCTCGTACTGGGTCCACTTCGTCACGCCGATCCCGGCGGCCATCGCCCGGCCCCTCATCGCCGGCTTGCGCAATGAAATCATCGTCCGCGATGACCTCGCACACCGGCTTTTTCCCGCAATCCAACCGCTGGACTATCGAACGTCGGTCAAACTCGCGCTGGATAAGCTCGACGCCCACGCGGTTGAGACCGCCTGGTGCGACGCCCTCTCGACCAGCCAGCGCGACGTTCCCCCCGTCACACTCACCACCCATGAGGGCATGATCATCGAGCAGCGGCAGATGGTCGTTGATGCGCCTGCGGACGCGATTTTCCGCGCCTTCACCGGCCTCGGCGGGGCACGTGGGTGGCTGTATCTGAATTGGACCTGGCGGCTCCGCGGGGCGCTCGACCGCCTGTGCGGCGGCGTGGGCTTGCGGCGCGGCCGGCGCGATGCCGATGACATCGGGGTGGGCGAGGCGCTCGACTTCTGGCGCGTCGAGGCGACCGAACCCGGCCGCCTGCTGCGGTTGCGGGCGGAGATGAAGGTGCCGGGCAAGGCGTGGCTGCAATTCGAGGTCAATCTGCCGGAGGCCGGTTCACACCCGGTTCTCACGCAGACCGCGTTCTTCGCGCCGAAAGGCCTCTCCGGCCTCGCCTATTGGTACCTTCTCTATCCGCTTCACGGCATGATCTTCGGCGGCATGATCCGGCGGCTTGGCGAGCTGGCCCTGGAGGGATCATCGGCAGCCCCCCCCCGGTAAAGGTGGCGGGTGTCGGTGTTTCGGTGTTTCGGTAGGTCAGTGTTTCGGTCAGAGAGAAAGGGCCAGTCGCTACGCACCGATGCTTTCGCTCTGCTCCCACCGAAACACCGAAACATCGGCCCTGCCGCCCATTTCTCCAGCTCGCACGCGCACAGGTATTCCTCTTTCCTCTAAAACAGCACCAGCTCGCCGTGCGCCATCACCGCCAGTTGCGGCACGCGGAAATCAAGGCCGCGTTCCGAGGGGGATTGGAACACCGTCACCGCCTTCGTCCGGCTGGCCACGCCCGCCTGCTCGATGAGTTCCTTCCACGCCTCCCAAATCACGCTGCCCTTGAGCGTCTCGGTTTCCTCGGCGGTGAAGCGCGGTGAGAAATCAGGCCACCGGCCAACCGGTTTTCGGGTCAAGCGGATCGAGCTTTTCATTTCCCACTCGTCTTCTTCTTCCCGGGTCTCAGGCGCGCGGTGATCGCGCGAATGGCCGGATGGGTGAACCGACGCTCAGCCGTAATCGCGTAGAATTGGGTTTCGATCTCCTTGGTTCGGCCGAGCGCCACAAACCCATACCGCTCGATCGCCTCGGGCGCCACCACGGTGGGCACCACCATGAAGCCAAGTCCATCCGTGGCGGCGATTTTCGTCAGTGCCGCATCCTCAAACTCCGCCACCACCCGTGGCTGCACTCCGGCACTGCCAAACCATTTCTCCAAATCCCGCCTGAGGCTGCAGTTCTGGGTCGGCAGCAAGGCCGGTGCGCCATCGAGATTGCGCGGAAACCGGCCCTTGAGCTTCCTGGCAAGCCCGGGCATGGCGCAAAAGGTGATCTCCGAAGTTTCTAACAAGTGATTGAACACCTTGCCGGAGATTCCGGGGGACGCCGGCTCGTCCGACAGCACCAAGTCAAGGCGGTGGGTGTTGAGCTGAGATAGCAGGTCGGCCAGTTTGCCCTCGTGGCAGGTCAGTCGCACGACCGGTTGGTGGTCGAACACCGGGCGCAGGATGTCATAGCTCATGAGCTTCGGGAACGAATCCACAATCCCGACATGCAGCCGCAGCGAACGGACGCCGGGAGCCTGTTCCGAGCAGCCCAGAATCTCGGCTCCAAGGGCGAAAATCTCCTCCGCGTAGCCGTAGATCATCTGGCCGAACTCGGTCAAAGCCACCCCACGCCCGTGCGGCCGGAACAGGTCTCCGCCCAAGGCCACTTCGAGCAAGCCGATCTGGGTGCTCATCGACGGCTGCGAGATCCGGAGTTTCTCCGAAGCCTTGCGCAAGCTGCCTTCCCGGGCGACGGCCCAGAAATACCGGAGGTGGTGGTAGTTGAGAAACGCGGGGCCGTTCAAGTGTTCCATTTTCTCGAATAGTCTATTCGGATTTTCGTATTATGCAAATTGTTCTTCCGGCGGTAACCCTTGGCCGTGAAGCAGAACAACCCTTCCACCACCGCCATGAAACTGACCCTGACCCACCGCAACCACGCTCCTTCCGCAACCATCGTCGGAATGATCGAGAAGGAACTCAAATCCCTGCAACCCGACCTCCAGATCGCCGAGGCGCGCGTCCACCTGGAGCGCAGTCTGACCGACAGCCCGCCATTCAGCGCGTCCTTCCACCTGGTGACTCCCGGGCCGGATGTGATCGTGCAGGCCACCGACCACACCCTGCGTGCCGCGTTGCTCAAGGCGTTCGAGGCGGCGCGGGACAAGATCGGCCACCGCAACCTCAAGCGCGCCCGGCGCCGTGAGGCGGCTCCCGCCATCGAGCTGACGCGCCGTCGGCCCGCCGGTGGCCAGCGCCGTTGACCCTGAACCAACCTCCATTGTCCCGTGACTGACAACTTGTGGTTCTGGATCGGCTTCAATGCCTTCGTTCTGGTGATGCTCGCCCTCGACCTGGGCGTGTTTCACCGGAAGGCCCATGTCGTGAGCATGAAAGAGGCGCTGTCGTGGACCGCCACCTGGATCACGCTCGCTCTCGTGTTCAACCTCGGCATTTGGTACTATCTGGGCCAGCAGAAGGCGCTCGAGTTTTTCACCGGGTATGTGATCGAGTACTCACTGAGCGTGGACAATGTGTTTGTCTTCGCGCTGCTGTTCTCCTACTTCGCCGTGCCGCCGCTCTATCAGCACAAGGTGTTGTTCTGGGGCATCCTCGGCGCGCTGGTGATGCGGGCTGCCATGATCCTCCTCGGCGCGGTGCTGATCGCCAAGTTCGCGTGGATCATCTATGTCTTCGGCGCCTTCCTGGTCCTCACCGGCCTCAAGATGATCTTCAAGAAGGAGGAGGAGATCCACCCCGAGCGCAACCCGCTGGTACGCTGGTTCAAGAAACTCATGCCGGTCACCAGCGACTATCGCGGAGACCGCTTCTTCGTGAAGGAAAACGGCGTCCGCATGGCCACCCCGCTGTTCGTCGTGCTGCTGCTCGTCGAGTTCTCCGATCTCATCTTCGCGGTCGATTCGATTCCGGCGATCTTCGCCGTCACCAAGGATCCGTTCATCGTTTATACGTCCAACGTGTTCGCCATTCTCGGCCTGCGCTCGCTCTACTTCGCGCTGGCCGGAGTGATGGACAAGTTCCACTACCTCAAGATCGGCCTCGGCGTCGTGCTGACCTTCGTGGGCGTGAAGATGCTGCTGGCTCACTCGCCGTGGAAAATCGACACGCTGGCATCGCTCGGAGTCATCGTGTTGGTGCTCGCCTCCTCGGTGGTGGCCTCATGGCTCTGGCCGAAAAAGCCGGCGGTGAAGGCTAACCCGCTTTGATGGGTCATGGCAGGCTGACGGCGAGTATGACTTGGGCAAGCTTGCCAAGCCGCCTGGCGTGACCCTCCCGCCGGCCGCTGCCGATGGCGGTGCCACTCTTGCCTCCTTCGTCGGCGACCCACTCTGCGGAAAACTCACCAACAACACCCCCTGAAATGCACGAAACCTATGACGAGGACGCCCGCCTCATTGACCATCCGGCAACCGGCCCGCGGCTCGGCATCATCGGTGGCGGCCAGCTCGCCCGCATGACGACCATCGCCGCGCAGCAACTCGGCTGCGATGTGGTGGTCTTGGAAAACAACCGCCTGAGCCCCGCCGCCACCTTTGCCAGCCGCGCCATTATCGGCGATTGGAACACGGCGGAAGCGCTCCTCAAGCTGGCCTCGCAGGTGGACGTCATCACGCTTGAGAACGAATTTGTGGATGCCGCACTGCTCGCCGAACTCGAGCACGCGGGCCACTCGGTTTGGCCAAGCTCGCGCACGCTCGCACTCGTGCAGGACAAGTTTTCCCAAAAACAAGCGCTGCAAGCCGCCGGAGGGCCCATCCCGCGAATGCGCGCCACCGATGACCGGATCGCGCTGGATGCGGCCATCGCCGAACTCGGCCTGCCACTGGTTCTCAAGGACCGCCGCAACGCCTACGACGGCAAGGGCAACGCCACCATCCGGCAACTATCGGAAGTCGATGCGGCATGGGTGCGGCTCGGAGGGCACACCGGCAATCCGCTCTACGCGGAGGAATTCTGCGACTTCACCGCCGAACTCGCCATCATCAATAACCATGGAACTACTCGACGCCATCCGCGCCAACCTGCTTTCGCCCGCGGTGCTCTTCTTTGTGCTCGGCCTCATCGCCGCGCTTACCAAAAGTGACCTTAAATTCCCCGAGCCGCTGTATGTGGGGATGACGATTTACCTGCTGGTGGCCATCGGCATGAATACCACCCCGATGAAACTCGTCACCATTGTCTGCGAAGCCTATGCCTTGGAAGCTGTGAAGAAGTTGTTGCGCGATGTTGGCGCACGCGGCTGGACCCATTTTGCGGTTGAGGGCGCCGGTGCGGGCGGTGAGCGCGGCGGCGAGATCAAGGAGTTTGCCAACGTGCAGATCGAAGTCGTGCTCCAGCCTGCGGCAGCACAGGCCTTGCTCGAACGCCTGGACCGCGAACTCTTCCCACACTACTGCATGATCGCCTTTGAAGGCGACGTGGCGGTGATCCGCTCCCCAAAGAGGAATTCCCTGCCGGAGGGTCACGGCGGAACGGGGACTTTCACTCCAGGGCGAGCCGCAGCAGCAGGTCGTCGCTGTCCACCTGGTCGCCTTTTTTCACGAGCACCTCGGCGACGGTGCCATCGGCATTGGCACTGACGATGGTGAGCATTTTCATGGCTTCGAGGGCGACGAGTTTGTCGCCGGCCTTGACCTGTTGGCCGATGGCGACCGCGAGTTCGGTGACCATCCCGGGGATCGGCGCGCAGGCGTGGGCGGGATCGGCGGCGGAGCCTTTGGGGCGGCTGGTGGTGGAGGTGGCTTTGAGCGAGTTATCGAACACGACCGATTCGCGCGGCATGCCGTTGAGTTCGTAGAACAAGGCGCGCCGCCCCGCAGAATCGGCCTCGCCGATGGAGATCAGCTTGATGATGAGGATCTTGCCGGGATCGATTTCGATCTCGATCTCCTCACCGATCTGCAGGCCATAGAAAAACGCAGGGGTCGGCAGCGAGCTGAGGTCGTCGTATTTCGCCCTGAACGCCACGAAGTCGGCGAAAACCTGCGGATACATCAGGTGCGAGAACAGGTCGTCGTCGGTGGCGGGGCGGCCGAGGTTGGTGGCGAGGTCGGCGCGGGTGGCTTCGAGGTCCACGGGTTCCGCCAGTTCGCCCGGGCGTTTGGTGGTGGCCTTGCGGTTGCCGAGCACGACCTTTTGGACCGCCACCGGCCAGCCTCCGTCCGGTTGGCCGAGGCCGCCGGCGAGCATGTCGATCACGGACTCCGGGAAGTCGATGGAGCCGGGTTTCAAGTTCGGCACATCGGCCGCCTTGAGGCCGCGGGTGATGAGGAACATGCACATATCGCCGACGACTTTCGAGGAAGGCGTGACCTTGACGATGTCGCCGAACAACTGGTTGACCTCGGCGTAGGTGCGGGCGATTTCGCGCCAGCGGTGGCCGAGGCCCATGGCGGCGGCCTGTTCGCGGAGATTGGTGTATTGGCCGCCGGGCATTTCGTGCTCATAGACCTCGGCGGTGCCGGCGCGCGGGGCGGAGTCGAACGGTTTGTAGCTGGGCAGGACGACCTCCCAGTAGTCCGAGAGTTCGTTGAGTGCGTCGAAGTCGAGGCCCGGATCGCGGTCGGTCCCGGCCATGGCGGCGGCGATCGAATTGAGGTTCGGCTGGGAGGTGGAGCCGGACATCGAGGCGATGGCGAGGTCCACGATGTCCACCCCGGCGTTGGCGGCGGCGAGCACCGAGGCGGCGTTGATGCCGGAGGTGTCGTGGGTGTGGAAATGGATGGGGATGCCGATTTCCTGTTTGAGCGCGGTGATGAGCTTGCGGGCGGCCAGCGGCTTGCACAAACCGGCCATGTCCTTGATGGCGAGGATGTGGGCGCCCATCCGCTCCAGTTCCTTCGCCTTCGCGAGATAGTAGTTCAGCGAGTACTTGTCCCGTTTTTCGTCGTTGATGTCGCCCGTATAACAAATCGAGGCCTCGCAGAGGACCTTGCCGTGCTCGCGGGCGGCGGTCATCGCCACCTGCATGTTGGGCAGGTAGTTGAGCGAATCGAAAATCCGGAAGATGTCCATCCCGGAGTCCGCCGCGTGGCGGACGAAGCCGGCGACGACGTTGTCCGGATAATTCGAATAGCCCACGGCATTGGAGCCGCGGAAAAGCATCTGGAAGCAGAGGTTCGGGATTTTCTCGCGCAGTTGGCGGAGCCGGTCCCACGGGCACTCGTTGAGGAACCTCATCGCCGTATCGAAGGTGGCGCCACCCCACATTTCCAACGAAAACAACTGGGGCACGCGGTAGGCCATGGCCTCGGCCGCGCGGAGCATGTCGTAGGTCCGCATGCGGGTGGCCATCAGCGATTGATGGGCGTCGCGCAGCGTGGTGTCGGTCACCAGCAAGCGGGTTTCCGCCAGGATCCACTTGGCAAACTCTTCCGGCCCGAGTTTCACTAACAAATCCCTGCTGCCGGCCGGAACCCGCGCATGGTGTTCGGCGACGAACGAGCCCGGCGCCACCGCCTTGGGCAGCAAGCCGGCGGGTTTCCAGCCTTTGGCGGTGGGGTTGCCGTTGAGGGTGATGTCGGAGAGGTAGGAGAGCGTGCGGGTCGCGCGGTCGCGGCGGGGCCGGAACTGGAACAACTCGGCCTTGGTGTCAATCAGTTTGGTGTGGGCTTGGCCGGCACGGAAGGTTTCATCGGCGATGACGTTCTCCAGGAACGGGATGTTTGTCTTGACGCCGCGGATGCGGAATTCACGCAGCGCGCGGTCCATCCGCTGGCAGGCCATCGGGAAATCCCGCCCCATCGCGGTGACCTTGACCAGCATCGAGTCATAGAAAGGCGTGACCACCGAGCCGGCGTCCCCGGAGGCGGCGTCCAACCGGATGCCGAAGCCGGCGGCCGAGCGGTAGGTGAGGATCCGCCCGTAATCCGGCGCGAAATTCTTCAGTGCGTCCTCCGTGGTGATGCGGCACTGGATGGCGAAGCCGTTGCAGGGAATCTGCTCCTGCGGTGGAATCGCCAGCTCCTCGCCGAACAGGGGATTGCCCTGGGCGATGAGGATTTGCGAGCGCACCAGGTCGATCCCGGTCACGCATTCGGTCACGGTGTGCTCCACCTGGATGCGCGGGTTCATCTCGATGAAGAACCAGTCGTTCCGGTCCATGTCGTAGAGGAACTCGACCGTGCCGGCATTGTTGTAGCCAATGCCTTTGGCCAGCTTGACCGCCGCCTCGCAGAGTTCCTTGCGGACCCTGGGGTCGAGGTGCATGGCGGGCGCGACTTCGACGACCTTCTGATACCGGCGCTGCACCGAGCAATCGCGCTCATGGAGGTGGACGACGTTGCCGTGCTGGTCGCCGAGGATCTGCACCTCGATGTGTTTGGCGCGGGAAATGTAGCGTTCGAGGAAGACCGCCGGATTACCGAAGGCGTTGAGCGCCTC
>JAIPKB010000046.1 GCA_021733795.1 Akkermansiaceae bacterium
CACGGGTCTGTCCGGCCCTGTCGGACTTCGGGCTGTTCTTTGAGCCGGAGTTCCCGTTTTGGCTGCCACCGGTCGGCGGCGACCCGAAAAGGGCAGCCAAAGCGAAATGGAAGATCCTCACCGCATCCTATCAGAATCCGCCGGGCGGCGCCGCACGCAATGCGATCGACGGCCAGCCGAACACCATCTGGCACACCCACGGTGAAGATGGCGAACGCACCCTGCCGCAAGACATCGCCGTGGACATGGGCGCGGTGAAAACCCTCAAGGGATTCACCTATCTGCCCCGGCAGGACGGCACCGCTCATGGCATGGTGGATCGCTACACCTTCTCCGTTTCCACCGACAGCACCCGTTGGCAGCAGGTGGCGACCGGTGAATTCGGCAACCTTCTCGCCAATTCGGTTGAGCAAACAATCCCCTTCCCGTCGACCAAGGCCCGCTATTTCAAATTCACCGCCACCCACGCCCTCAAGAAGAACCACGCGGCCGTAGCCGAACTCGGAGTGGTGGAGGCCGCCACCCGCTGAGCACTGCCGGGACCCCCTGCGCGATTCCATGCCATGAGCCGCCTCAAACGCACCATTTTCGCGGGGCTGTGCCTGCTCGGCCTGCTGGCCGCGATCGTCACCTGGCGGCAATACCGGGCGAAACACCCGGTCATCCAGGAAGTGCCGCGGCAGGGCGGACTCGAGGTGACCTTGCTCACCATGTCCGACCTGCACTTCGGCAGCACCATTCTGGGGCGGGATGCCAAAGGCAGGAATACCCGGGTGAAGGCGCTTCCAGTTAGAAAAGAAATCGACGGGCAGATGCGGAGCATGACCGGGAAGCCCTATCCGCAAGCCATCGGCGGCAGTGTGGGCGAGCCTGCCTGCCTGCTCATTGCCGGCGATCTGACCGAAGACGGCCGCGCATCCGAGTGGGTCGAGTTTTCCTCGTTTTACGGGTTGGAATCCGGCAGTGCCGGTTCCAGTTCCGGTCTGCCGGTTTACGAATGCGTGGGCAATCATGACGCTCATACCGGCACCCATGTGGCCACGCAAGTCGCCGCCCGGCACGGGGGTCCCTGGTATGCCATCGAGCTTGGGGATTTGCATATCGCCAACCTGGGAGACGGCCCCAGTCAGGACGGGCTCGATTGGTTGCAGCATGATCTGGCGAAAACCGGACGCGAGCGGCCGGTGATTCTCTACATGCACTATCCTCTGTTAGGTCCGTGGAGCAATTCATACTGGGGGTGGAACACGCCGGTGACCGAACGCTTCGCCGCATTGATCACCGGCTTCAACATCGTCGCCATCCTGCACGGTCACTATCATGTGCCGGGATGCTACAAATGGCATGGAGTGGATGTTTACAACATCGGTTCAATGAAACACGGCGCACGGTGCTTCGGCGTCATTCACGTCACCGACGACACCTTCACCTATGCCTCATGGAATGCTGAGAAAAACGGCTGGTGGTGGTGGCACTCCAAACCGATCAACCGTCCAACTCCTCCCGCCACCGGAGAGGAGATCCTCGGATCCTCATCGAGCAAGGGCCTGCTCAGCCGCCCCGCCATCCCCTATCCGATCCACCTCAAATAGGCGCAGGGTTCAGCTTCCGGCTTCGGCCACCTTGCGGCCGTTGAGGTAGAGCACCTGCCTGCCGGTTTCGCCATCGACGGTGGCGACCACGTGCGACCACCGGTTGGCCGGCAACTTGGCGGCGAAACCCAGATGCGGATCGCGGGTGATCAACCGCAGGGAATTGTCAGGATGGGTGTCCATCAGGTAGCCGCTGGCCGCGCCGACCGGCGACTTGTCGATAATCCGCATGGACGCGGCTTCAACCACAGGCCGGACCCAGGCGGACAAGGTGATTCCCTTGCTGCAGTTGAGCACGGGCTGGTGGGCGATCTCGACATAAGTTCCGCCATCGAAAACGAGACTCTGGCGACTCAGCACATCGCCCTCCGCCGGTGGCAGGATCGTGCCGACGATTTTCGGAGCGAGTCTCTTATCGGCCAGGTTGATCACGCCTTGGTCGCTGCGCGCCAAGGCTACGACAGCGGACTTCGTAACCGCCCATTTTTCGTTAGACTGATCGGCTAGCCTGGCGATTTCCCTGGCATCAAGGACGCGGCTAACGACCAGGGCGCGGGAGATGGCCCCATGGAACCCGTTGCCGCCGGCGCTGTCGGCTCCGATCCGCAGCGGCAGGCGGTTGCTCCGGATGGCCCCGGCGATGACGACAGGCTCCGCAAGATTGGCCGGCGCGGGCGGGATTTCCTGCGGGCAGGGAAAGAGCGCTTCGAGGGTTTGGCCCTTGTTCAGGATCATCTCGTAGTTGTCGCCCGCCTTGGTGACGCCCGACAGGCTCCAGGTGGGTTTCCGGTCGCCGAAGTTGTCGCGGATCCGGACGATCCCGTCCCGCCCGGCGGTGATTTTGAACCAGACGGTTGCGTTGTTTTCACGTTTGGCGGAAACCCGATGCCCGCCCTCGGCCCGGAGGTCGTCGAACGCGGCGCGGTGCCAGCGCCACGGGGATGCCGGGAAGATGCGGATGGCACCGGTCTCACCGGTTCCAGGGGTTCCGCTCCAGCTTTGCAGCAGCATTTCGTGGACCGCGGCCATGGCGAGGAAATTGCCCTCCAGGGTGAACGGGCGATAGGTGAAGCCGCTGAAGCCTGACTTTGTCTGATCGCCGTTGGCATGAAATCCGTTCCGCAGGATGAAGGCGCGGGTGTAGATGTCGAGGTGCCGGAGCGCGGCTTCCGCATCGCCGACACGTGCCCGCAAGACAGCCATCCACGAAAAGCTGTAGCCGCACCAACCGCCGGTGCCAAGCGCCTCCCATTGTTTCAACGAAGCCTCGATCATCCGACGGTCATCCGCGCCGCCGTCCACCGTGATCAGGTTGAACGGATAGAGTGCCATTAGGTTCGAGAGATGGCGGTGGCTGCCAGGCACCGGCGTGTTCGCATCGACCAACAACATGCCGTCGGCCGCGGTGTGGAAGGGACCGAGCTGGTTCGCGGCGGCGGACCAACGGGCGGCATCGGCGGCGTTCCCGGTGGCCGCCGCCATTTCAGTTAGGGAAAGGAACAGCATCTTCATCGACATCAAATCGTAGTTGCTATTAGGTGTGACGAAGGCCCGGCGCGAGTTGTCGAAGATCTCTGGCGAACTGGAAAGCGGCAGTTTGAGCAGTCCGGCGGCATCGGGCTTGAGCAGATGAAGCAGGCATTCACCGATTTCCCGGCTCCACGGATAGGCGCGGGTGCGGAGGAACGCGTCATCGCCGGTATAGCGCCAGTGAAGATAGAAGATATGTGCGTTCCACGCACCCATCGATGGTGACAGGCTGTATTGTCCCCAACCGCCGAGTGCCTGGCCTTTGAGACTCATCACGCCCGGCACCGCCGCGCCCGGCGCATCGTAGAAATCCTTCGCAAACTGACGGAAGGTCGGTAGCAAGTCCCAAAGCATGTCGAGAAAGGTGGCGCCCTCGTCGAAATGGCCGGCACCCTGATAGCCCATGTAGGTCATCTGGGTATTCAGATCGTTGTGATAGTCGCCCTTCCATGGCGGCAGCGAACCCGCGTCGGCGGTCCAGACTCCTTGCAAGGGCATCGGCGGGGCGCCACGCCGGGAAGCCGCCCCATAAAAATAGCGCACCAGGCAGTAATGCTGGAGAATTGCCGGCTCGGGAAGGGCGACCCGCGACTGCTGCCAGAAGCCCGCCCACCACTGCGCGTGGTCCTTGAGCGTCTGCTCGTAGCCGGACTTGATAGCGGATTTCACCCTGGCTTCGGCGACCGCCCGCGGGCTTTTACCTTCAGCGCGGGTGGCGACGGTGACGGCGAGCAGGGTTTCATTTCCGACGCGCTTCCATGCGGCACAGACCGCATAAGCGAAGCCGTCGGCGGCTTCCTGTTCGAACCAGCGCAGGCCCTCCGCGGCGCCACTGCGCGGCACGGGGTAGCCGAGCATCCGTACCGATTCCGGTGATTTGAGGTTCACCTCCTTGACCGGTGGCCCCGGGATTTTCACCAGGGCAACCGGTTCGTCCACCTTTCCGGCGTTGACGAAGGTGCTCAGCCGGGTGCCGTTCTTGAACCGGCCGAGCCCTTCGGCGGTGGCGAGATTGAGCTCAAAGGATTCCAGCACCTGGGAATCATCGAGAATGATCTCGATGCGGCCAGCGGGGAGCTTGGTCGGCGGGCCGTTGTAGTTGTAGTTGGAATCGAACACCTGGTTGAACTCCCCCATCCTGTTCTCCGCGACCATGCGTTGCATCGCAGCCCAGTTGAAACGGTCCTTCACCGCGAGATGCGCTGCGGACGGCCGTTCGTCCCACAGGTCGCCGCGGTCCAGCGACAGCCGCACCGTATTGCCCTCCCCCCAGAGCAGCACGCCCATCGTGCCGTTGCCGAGCGGAATGGCCTCGTCCCAGGTCTCGATTGGCGCGGTGATCTTCAGATTCAACAAGGGATCCGGCAGGCGGCTGGCAGCCTGGGCGATGGCGGTTCCTGACAAAAGGATTCCAAGAGTGACGTATTTCAGGTGGCGTTTCATGGTTGAGTATCGGGTGGTTTGGGAACCAGGGCGATGGCGGTGAGCTGCAGATTTGGTTCAGACCGGCAGCCGACTTCGAGAATCAGTTGGGGATCGAGGGTGGTGGCATTTCTAGAAACGAGATCAAACGGGGATACGGAGCCGGGGCCTCCGGACTTTCGAATCCCTGCAAATGGCGATCGACTGGATGACGGTCTATCAGCAGCAGGGATCGAAGGACATGGGGCTTGTGTGACTGCGTTCCGGCAGAATTTGGCTGGGAAATGCCGGACACTTGAGATCATCCCTGCCAGAAGAGATCCGGCGGAATCCGGCTTGATCCGACCTGGTTGGCGGGTTATGGACGGGGCGGCATGAGGAAGATCATCCACATCGATATGGACTGCTTTTACGCAGCCATCGAGGAACGCGATGAGCCGTCGTTGCGCGGCAAACCCGTGGCGGTCGCGGGCAAGGACCGGCGCAGCGTGCTGACCACCGCCAACTACGAGGCGCGGAAATACGGCTGTCGCTCCGCCATGCCCGTGTTCAAGGCGCTCGAACTCTGCCCGCACCTGGTGCTGGTGCCGGTGCGCTTCGACCACTACCGCGCGGTGAGCGCCCAACTCCGCGCGATTTTCGGCCGCTTCACCGGTCTGATCGAACCGCTTTCGCTCGACGAGGCCTTCCTCGATGTTTCCGAGCTCCAGTCCGCCGCCAGCTCGGTCGCCCGCGAGATCCGGGCGCAGATTTCCGAGGAAACCCGGCTCACCGCCTCCGCCGGTATTTCATCCAACAAAATGATCGCGAAAATCGCCTCGGACTGGCGGAAGCCGAACGGTCAGTTTGAAGTCAAGCCGGAGCAAATCCCCGCCTTCATCGCGGCCCTGCCGGTGGGACGGTTGTGGGGTGTGGGTCGCAAGATGTCGGAGAAGCTCGCCGCCCTGGGCGTGGCCACCTGCGCCGAGTTACAGCACTTTGATCAGATCGAGCTTTCCCGCCGCTTCGGCAAGTGGGGGCTGGAACTGTGGGAGCTGTGCCGCGGCATCGACGAGCGACCGGTCACTCCCGACCGTACCCGCAAGTCGCTCAGCAGTGAAATGACGTTTGCGGAGAACATCCGGGTCCTGCCGGCGTTGGTGGGACCGATGCGGGGGATGCTGGAGGGACTGGCGGAGGATCTGGCCGCCCACCACGCGGACCGGGTGATCCGCGCACTGGTGGTGAAGCTCAAGTTCGCCGACTTCGAACGCACCACTGCCGAGCGCGCCTGGCCCATGCTCGAGCCTGCGGTGTTCGAGGATCTTCTCGCAGAAGCCTGGAAACGCGGGCATGACCGGGCCGTTCGGCTGTTGGGTGTCGGGGTGCGGTTCGAGGACCCCCAGGAGCAACAGCAGTTGGAATTCTTCGGTGACCGGGCGGATTGAAAAGACGCCAATTTGTCACATCGGCCCACAGCAGTGAAAGACCCGCACCGGCCGTGGCCGTAGTGTCGGTGCCATTCTGCTCGTGTGGTCTTTCCGGTGGTTCCCACCTCATCGTCAACCACGCCGCAATAACCCGTATCCAACCATCCCATCCCATGAACCGTCGAAATACCCTGCGCACAGCGCTCACCGCCCTGATCGGCTTCTCATTCATTGCCATCGCCCCAAGCCCTGCGGCCGATGCCCCGCCCAAACTCAAGGTGCTGATCGTCACCGGCGACGATGTGGGTGCCCACCCGTGGCACGAGGTCTCCCAAGCGATCCGCGAGGCCTTGCTGGAGACCAACCGGTTCGAAGTGAAGGTCAGCGAGGATCCTGGGATTCTCGAATCCGCGAGCTCGCTCAAGGCCTACGACGCGGTGTTTCTGCACCTCTACAACGCCAAGCTCCCAACCCTCTCCGACACGGCCAAGCAACACCTGTTGGACTACGTGAAGGGCGGCAAGGGTCTCTGCATCTCCCATCTATCAAGTGCCTCGTTCAAGGAATGGGGCGAATTCCAAAAACTCTGCGGTCGCTACTGGGTCATGGGCCAGTCCGGCCATGGCCCGCGCGGCGTCTTCAAGGCCCACATCGCCGACCGGAACCATCCGATCACCCAGGGCCTGGAAGACTTCGAGACCGACGACGAACTCTATGCGAAGTTGAAGGGCGACGGGACGATCCACGTGCTGGTGACCGCGGACTCGGATTGGAGCAAGGCAACCGAACCGCTCGCCTTCACCGTGGAATACGGGCAGGGCCGGGTGTTCCACGAAACCTTCGGCCACGACGGCAACGCGATCCGGACACCCAACGTCACCAAACTGATCCAGCGCGGAACCGAGTGGGCCGCCACCGGGAAAGTCCGGTGACGGCCGGCCCCGAAGGCCGGCAGGCCATCAGGGGCCACCGGCACGGTTAGGCCGACAGCTTGGGAATCAACAGTTCCGTACAACCGGCCCTTTGCAGATGGTCTTATCGGGGTCATACCCGACGGGCACTATCCGCCGGCGCGATCTTCGCAATGGCCAGCCGGATCTACGGTGCCCAACTGGAACCGCAGGACCGCTGATCAACGCTTCGCCAGTTCCGGCGGAAAGAGCCCCGCCGGGCATGCGCGTCGAGTCAAGGGAGGATAGCCGTCCCGGCTGTCTCGTAGCGCAGCTGTCTCGGCTGCGGTGGCGGGATTGGGCAAAGGTCACGCGGCAGAACAGCGGCTTCAGAACAGGCTGGAGCCGAGCGAAGCGAGACAGAGGCACTTGCTGCTTTCTGAATTCCTGCCTCAACCCCGTTCTCCAACACAGCCGGGACGGCTATGCTCCGTTGGCACCCCTAATTTGGCGCGCATGCCCGCCGGTGCTTCAGCTTTGTTTCCAATCACCGCGGACCGGCTGGGTCATTTCCGCGTTGAGCGCCTCGGGTGAAATGATCCGGTAGGCCTTGGGATCCCACACCACCTCGCCGCCGGACTTGATCGCCAGCAGGGAGAGATGGCTCAGTGCGTCGGAACGCACGGCATCGCCGATGGGCGCGACCGACGTGCTGCGCTCGCGGACGGATTCGACGAACGCCCCGTAGTAGCGGTTTTTGTAGAGCACGCGTTGGTCGCCTTCGCACTGGCGGAGTTTGAGCCACTCCGGATTGCTGGCGGCGACACCGCCCCGGCTGAGGCTCACCCAGCCCTTGGATCCGAAAAAGGTGGTGCCGTCGCCGCACCAGTCCTTGCGATACTCGGAGACGATCGTTTTGGCGTGGTCGTCGCTCATGAAGTGCATCTTGATGCCGCCGGCGAAATCGATGTTCACATCCCAGGTGGCGCAGGTATTGAAGAGGGCGTCAGGGGTGGGGAACGTACCGGTGCCGCGGAGTTTGAACGGCCCCTTTTGGTCGTAGTCCAGTCCCCAGATGGCGATGTCCAGCGGATGCGCGCCCCAACCGGCGATGAACCCGAGCGCGTAATCCGAACAGTACCACGAACCACCGCTGGTGAGGCGGTCGGCGGAGCACGGCTTCATCGGCGCGGGGCCGATGTAGAGATCGTAGTCGAGACCGTCCGGCACCGGAATTTCCGCGAGCGAGCCACCACCTTGGCCGGCCGGCGCCCACACTTCGATGCGCTGGATATCTCCAATGTAGCCGTTGAGCACCAGCTCGATGCCGCGCTTGAGCAGTTCCTGGCTGCGCTGCTGGGTGCCGTATTGGAAAATCCGCTGGTGTTGGTTGCAGGCCTCCAGCATGGCCTTGTTCTGCGCCAGCGTGTGGCCCAGCGGCTTTTCGATATAGACGTCCTTGCCGGCGCGCACGGCCGCTAGGCCGACCGGTACATGCCAGTGGTCGGGCGTCGCGATGATCACCGCGTCGATGCTGTCATCGGCCAGCAACTCCCGGAAGTCATTGTAGAGTTTCGGGTCGTGGCCCTGGCTGTCTTTGACGCGCTTGGCAGCGGCTTCGCGGCGCTGGCGGAAGGGATCGGCGATGGCGACGCTCATGGCACCGGGCACCGACAGGAAATTCTGCAACAGGCCGGTGCCCTGTCCTCCCGTGCCGATGTGGCCGATGCGGATCGTT
The DNA here is from genome assembly GCA_021733795.1 of Akkermansiaceae bacterium. Lineage (GTDB taxonomy): Bacteria > Verrucomicrobiota > Verrucomicrobiia > Verrucomicrobiales > Akkermansiaceae > Luteolibacter. The sequence continues at coordinate 8,582 of JAIPKB010000046.1, forward strand.
TTGCCAGGGGTTTCCGCTCCGAACAGGCGGGTGCCGGGCAGGATGAGCGGCGCCGCGAGGGCGGCGGTGGTGGTGGTGAGGAATTTACGACGGTTGGTGGTGTTCATATTATTGGGTATGGTTTGGAGGTGTCTGAAATCTGAAATCTGAAATCTGAAATTTGAAATTTGAAATTTGAAATCTATTGGGCCCACTGGCGGAGGCGTTCGGCGGAGGTTTTCACCGCTTCTTCGCCGGCGATTTCCAGGGTGGTGGGGCCGTCGAAGCCGGTGGCGAGGAGTTCCTTGACGATCGCCTCGATCCCGACGACGCCGTCGCCAAGGGGAATGAGGCCCATGCCGCAGCCGAACTGGGTGCCGCGGATAGGCAGCATGGTTTCGGGCATGTCCTTCCAGTGGACATGCTTGATGCGCGGGCCGAATGTTTTCACAAACTGCAGCGGATCGCCGCCACCGAGCCAGGAGTTGCCGGTGTCCAGATTGACGCCAACGGTGTCCTCATGGCCGAGGGCGTCGAGGATGCGGGTCATGCCATCCACCGTGTCGGTGAGGATGCCGTGCGGCTCTAACAACAACTCGATGCCGAAGGTCTCGGCCCAGCGGATCGGCTCGTGGAGTTTCTCGCGGATCGAAAACAGCCGCTGGTCGTCGCTCAGGCCGTGGCCGAAGGCGGTCTTCGGATCGCCCTCGGTGGTGATGACCTGTTTGACGCCGAGGAAATGGGCGAGCTTGATCGCCTTGATGATTTCGGCGGTGCCGTAGCGGTCGGGCGAGGCCGGGTCCAGCAGATTGGCGTGGGCGCAGACGCTGGTGAGCGTGAGGCCGAACTCGCGGACCATGTCGAGAATGGTCGCGGGGTGGGAGTCCAGGCTGAAAGATGCGGAAAACCCGTATTCGGTGCCGAGGGTGGCACCGTCGTGGTTATCGGTTAGATCCGCGTAGTCGAAGCCGAGTTCGCGGATGAGTTCGAATTGCCGCCGCATCGGCGAGAACGGTTGGATCAGGGCAAAGCAGCCGATTTTCATGAGTGGTATGTTCGGTTAGGTTCGGGTTGGATCAGAGCCAGACGGCCCATTCCTTGCGGAACGGGCGGGAGAGCATTTTGGTGGCGGCCGGGTCGTTGGTGATTTCCTCGGTTTGCGGGTTCCATTGGATGGGGCGCTTGAGGATGGCGGCGGCGCTGGCGAGGTGGCAGATGGTGTCGGCGCGGATGGCCATTTCCACCGGGCACATGGTTTCCTTGCGGGATTTCACGCAGTCGATGAAATTGCGGTTGTGTTCGGTGGCCGGGGCGAAGTCCTCGTCGTCGTCCTTGAACTTGGTGCGCCAAATGTCGCGGTTTTGGGCGCGGAATCCCTCGGCGTCGCTGATCCAGCCCTCGCTGCCCATGAAGATGACGCCGTCGTATCCGAGTTTGTTGAAGACGCCGCCGAATTCGGGCATTCCGGCGAACGTCTTTTCAGCCGCTTCGACGTCCATCAGGCGCATTTCCACGCCGTTTTGGTATTGGCAGTGCACATCCCAGTTGGCGAGGGTGCGGTAGATGCCTTGCTGCGGGACGAAGCCGGTGCCCTCGTAGCGGACGGGGCTGGTGTCGTCTGACTTGTTGCCCCATTGGGCGAGGCCGAGTTCGTGAATGGCGCAGCCGGCGATGAACCCGAGGGAGGTTTCCGGGCAGTGATAGCCGCCCCAGTTGGTGCAGCGGTCCGCCGTGTAAGGAACCATTTCGGAAGGGCCCATCCAGGCATCGAAGTCGAAGCCTTCGGGCACCGGGATTTCCTTGGCGCTGCCGTAGGGTTTTTCGTGGTAGTTGGCGGCGTCCCATTTCACGCCGCGGCTCCACACGAACATTTTCTCGAGTTTGCCGATGTAGCCGTTTCTAACGAGCCGGATGAGTTGGCGGTAGCGGCCCATCGAGCGGTATTGGGTGCCGAACTGGAACACTTTGCCGGATTCGCGGACGGCCTCGCGCAGCAGCTTGGTGAGCGAAAAATCGAGGGCCAGTGGTTTTTGGCAATAGACATCCTTGCCGGCCTTGAGCGCGGCAATGGACATCGGCGTGTGCCAGTTGTCATGGGCGGCGATCACGACCGCGTCGATGTCCGGGCGGGCGAGAATCTCGCGGAAGTCGGCGTGAGCCTTAACCAGATCCTTTTCCTTGTAGTGGGCGTTGAGTTCCGCAGCGGTCCCTTCCCGGCGGCCGCGGTAGGCATCGGCCACGGCGATGATTCTCACGTCGTCCATTGGTTTCAGGTTGGACTTGTGATAGTTCGAGATGCCGCCGCAACCGATGAGGCCGAGGTTGACGGTGCCGTTGGCGGAGGGCGCGCCGAATAGCGGGCGGGTGAGGATGTTGGGCAGCGCCAGCGCGGCGCCGGTGCCGATGCTGCGTTTGATGAAGGATCTGCGGCGGATGGTGTGGTCAGAAGGGCTCACGGGAGTCATGGCTTCGGTTGGGGTTGGATCGGGAAACGCTGGTTCAATGAAAATTTCCAGGCCTGGGCCGCTTGTTCGAGGGCGGCGGCAGCGGTGGGCTTGCCGAAGACAGCCAGACTGTGACGCAAGGTCCAGGACTGGCCTTTGGCGAGAACGAAGGGGTTTTTCTCCAGATCATAGGTGGCGGATAGATAACAGAACGGCTGGCTCATGGTGAACCACGCCCCGGGCCGCGGGTTGTCCGGATGGGACAGCATCAGCACGGTGACGGGCTGGCCCTGATCGGTTAGAGTGGCGGCGCACCAGCGTCCGGGAGTGAGTTTTTCATCGCCGCGAACGGTGGTCTGGCCCCTGGTGTCCTGCCAGAGAAAGGTTCCCTTGTTGCTCCACTGCGGTGCCAAGCGCAGGCCGAGCCCGAAATAATGGTGGCCCCAGAGCTTGACCGATTCGCGGCCGGGCGCGGGGGTGAGGACGGATTGCCAGTCGAGCCAATGGACGGCATCAACTCCAGTGCCGCTGGCACGGACGCGGACGCTGCGGGTTTCGTCCAACACGCGGGTGCCGTCGGTGGCCAGCCAGTGGAGGGTGTGGCTGAATCCGTCGCCATCGGCGAACGGAGTCGAACCGACCGGTTGCTGGGTGCCGCTGTTGGGCACCCCGACCTCGGTCCAGAAGTCGGTGGCATCGCCGCCGAGGGCGAGCATCAGCCCGTGGTGGTGGACGTGGTCGGCCGGCGAGTCCTCCAACAGCGGGAACGGCTTGGCCGCGGGCGCGAACAATTGTGCGATATAACTTTTCTTCGGATTCGCCTGCGGCTGCCAATCGGCGATGTGGGGGCCGCCCGGCGCGCGCAGCGGGGTGACCGGCGCGGGTGTCGCGGCGGATGCGGTGAGTGTCATTGCCATGAGCAGCAGGATGGTCTTCATTTCATCATGCGTTCGGCATCGGCCTTGGTGGCGGGCCAGTCCTTGGCGGGCGGGAGGGTGACTTTGCCGGTGGCGGTCCATTCGACGGCGCGTTGGAGGAGGGTTTGCCACGCGGTGTTTTTCATGGTGGTGGTGCCGTGGCCGAGGAAATATCCGCAGCCGCGGCCGCCACCGGTTTCGATGGTGAACAGGATCATCTCCGGCTTGCCGCTGCCGTTGGACTTCGGGTCCGGGGTGACGGTGGCATGGCTCTTCACGCCGGGAGCCACGTGGATTTCCTGCCAGAATTCGTCGCGGATCCAGAACGGCTTGAGGCCCTCGGTGATCGGGGACTTGGCACCGCTGAAAGTGACCTCGTTGACATGGATGGCCCCGTGGCTGGTGCCGTCTTTCCAGGTGCCGCAGCAGTAGGTCTGGAATTCCGGCCAATCATAGAACACCGAACTGCCCGCGTGCAACGCGAGAAAACCGTGACCCTTGGCGAGATGATCGAGAAAAGCCTGCTTGGTTGCCGGGCTCAACGAGACCGGGGGATTTTTCCCAAAATCGTTGTAGTTGCTCAGAATCACGGCGTAGGGGGCGAAGGCATCCGGCTTGAGATTCGGCACATCCTCGGTGACATCCACCGTGAAGCGCCCGGTTTCCTCGAGCACCGCCTTGATGACCGGCGTGGTCTGCTTCCAGTCGTGATTATTGGAACCGGAGAGCACGAGCACGCGGAGCTTGGCTTCGGCGGCACCTGCGGTGGCGAGGGTGGCGAGGGTGGCGGCGGCCGCGAGCGCGGCAACAGCAGTGCGGATGAGGGAGTTCATGGCGATGGTTGGTAGCGGAAACAAAGGCGTCAAAGGAGCGCTCGCAGGTGGGCGATGCTCCGTGCCGCCTGATCGACGGTGCCGCATTCGACAGAGAGAACGATGTCCCGCGGGCACTTCTTGCAGATTTCAATCACCCGCGCCCAGTCGATCACCCCCTCGCCGCAGGCACAGCCGACCGGCGTTCCAGTGACCTGGCCCCGCTCGGCATCGGCTTGGGTCACGGAAATGTCCTTGGCGTGAAGGTGGACCAGGCGGTCGGCCACGTGTTCCAGCCAGGCGTAGGGATCGTGGCCGCAGAGGTAGCTGTTGCCGGTATCGAAGTTGATGCCGATGGCCGGGGAATCGACCAGCGCGTGGATGCGATCGAGGCCGTCGGGGTGTTTCGAGTATTGCTGGTGCGGCTCGATCCCTAGCAAAATCCCGCGGGGTTCGGCGAGTTTGGCGACCTCCTGGAGGGTGTAGCGCATCAGCACATGGTCCTCCTCGGCGGTGGTCCAGGCCGGTTTCGGGCCTTCATCGGTGTTGACCACGGGCGCACCGCATTCGGCGGCGAAACGGACGGCTTGTTTGAGATACTCCACCGCAATTTCCGGTTTGCAGAGCGGTGTATGGGCGGAGAAGCCGGAGAGTTTCACGCCAGCCGCCTGGCAGGCGCGGGAAATCCGCAGCGGGTCGTCGAGCATCGAGACGCTGTGGAAATAGCCTGCTTCGCTGAGCAACTCGCGCCCCCAGTGGAGCATGGGTTCCACATATTCGTAGCCGAGTTCGGCCGCCTTGTTCACCCCCCACTCGAAGGGTTTGTCCTCGTGACGGACGAATTCCAGATTGATGCCGATGCCGATGTTTGCCATGGTGGTGGTTGGTTGGAGTTGGTGGGATTCGGGGTGAGTATAGTCCGGATTGCGGGCTTGTCTTTCGGGCTAGGTCAGTGGTAAATTTTGAAAAATGAGCGGGCGCAAGAACATCTTCGAGGCTGGTGGCGAGCGCTACCATGCGGACACCTGTGCGGCCCTGATGGCCGCGCACAAGGCCGGGGAAGTCGCGTTCAAGGCGGTGGCCCGGGGGGCCTATCCCGGGCAGCGGCTGCCACCGGGCGTGCTGCCGCAGGTGAGCTCCCTCGGCTATTGGGACGCCTCCCACGACCAGAGCTGGGGCCTGGCGGAGCACCGGAACGAGGGCATCGAAATCACCTATCTGGCCAACGGCCATTTGGGATTCATGGTGGATGGCCAGCCGTATGCGCTGGAACCGGGGAACCTGACGATCACCCGGCCGTGGCAACCCCACCGCGTGGGCAACCCGGCGGTGGCGTCCAGCCGCCTGTATTGGTTGATCCTGGATGTGGATGTGCGCCAACCCCACCAGCCGTGGAACTGGCCCACCTGGCTGGTGTTGTCCAAGGCCGATCTTCGGGAGTTGACCGAGTTGTTGCGGGAGAACGAACATCCGGTGTGGTGCGGCACGGCGGAGATCGAACGGTGTTTTTCCGAGCTGGGAGGATTGTTGGACACGCTCCCGGCAGGGGGGCCGCCCGTCTCACGGCTCGCCCTGGCGGTCAACGAGTTGCTGGTGTGCCTGCACGAGTTGCTGCGGGCCGAAAACCCGCCGCGCAGGCCGGGCCTGACGCTGGGCGAACGAAGTGTGGCGATGTTTCTCGAACGCCTGCGGGACGAATTGGCCGAACCGTGGACGCTGGACATCATGGCCGAACGAACGGGTTTGGGACGGACGAGGTTCGCCCACTACTGCCGGAAACTGACCAATCTGGCACCGTTGGCCTACCTCCAGCAGCTCCGGGTGGAGCGGGCCTGCCACCGGCTCGCCAAAACCCGCGACCCGATCACCATGATCGCCTTGGACTGCGGGTTCGGGTCATCCGCGTATTTTTCCAGTGTGTTCCGCCGCGCCATGCAATGCACGCCCCGGGCATACCGCGAACGGTGCCGGCGCTGACCACAGCGGATCTTCAGGCCGATTCCAGACTGGCTTGGATGAGGGCGTCGAGGTTTGCTGCCGGCGTGCCGACGGCCAGGGTGCAACCGGAACTCAAGACAAACCGCGAATGGTTTTCGGAGCGTGCGGCTGCCATGGCGGCGAGCGACGCCTCGCGGACCATCTCCGGGGTGCCGTTGGCCAGCACCGCCACCGGGTTGAGGTTACCCCAAAGCGCGATCTCCGGTCCCACGATCCGGCAGGCGGTGGTCAGATCCACGGCGTGGTCGAGTTCGAGGATGTCCGCCCCGGTGGTGGCCATCAGCCGCAGAATGGGAGTGGCATTGCCACAAATGTGCAGCGAGACCGGAATTCCCGCGGCAGGACGCAGCTTTTCCAACAAGGCTCGTTCCGCCGGCAGGGCGATCTCTTCATACCGCTCCGGACCTAACAAACCCGCCGGGGAGTCGCCGCCGCTCAACGAATGTGCCCCGGCGGCCGCCAGGGCGGTGCCGTAGGCCAGGCCAAACTCGGTGCAGCGGTCCAGCAGGGCCTGCACGAATGCCGGGTCGTCATCCACCGCCAGCATGATTTCATTGATGCCCATCAGCGCGGCGGCGAGCGAGAACGGATATTGATCGAAACAAGCGACGACGTGCGTTTCCGCGCCGACGGCATCCACGATCCGGCGCAGGGCATCCAGCATCAGCGGGTAGCGTCCCTGCGAGGAGACGTCCGGTGGCGGGATGCGATCGATGTCCGCCGCACTGCTCACCAGAGGGGCACCATAACCGCCGCAAGGTTGGTCCTCGCCGGTGGAGCCAACCCGCGCGCCCATCGCCTCGGCGCTAATCCAGGTGTCTGCGGACAGCCAGACCGCGTCCGGCTTGAAGCGCTCATGGTAGCGAATGACGGAGTCCGCCATGGCGACGGGATCGGTGGTGTAGCGCTGCAGGCTGTAGCCGGCGGGTCCGGCACACGAGTGGACGGCGAGCATGCCGTTGGGAATGCGCGGGGCGCGCTGTCCGGACAGGGTGGCGGCGATGATTTCCTTTGAGTTCATGGGGTAGGGTGGCACGGGGCCGCGGAATCCGGGAGGCGCGCGGCCGTTTCTCTCTCCGTCACAAGCATGCGATCCTATTGGCGGCGGCGGCGGGCTGGAGAGCAAGGTTCTCGGGAGAGTTGGGTTTGACATGCGGAACGGGATTCTACAAGCTGAATTTCGTGCAAGCCCCACAAACAAAGCCAAGGACCCGTGGCAACCGGTATGCGGTTAATTCGCTGAGGCATCGGCTCTGGGTGATGGTGTTCGAAGCGGAAACCCCGGCAGGCAGGTTCTTTGACATCGCGCTGCTGTGGTTGATCGGGCTCAGCGTGTTGGCGGTGATGCTGGAGAGCGTTCACTCGGTCGATACGAGGTATCACGACACCCTGGTAACCGTCGAATGGGCGTTTACGATCATCTTCAGCCTTGAGTATTTCGTGCGGATCTGGCTGGTGAAACGGCCGCTGCGCTATATTTTCAGCTTTTACGGGGTGGTGGACCTGATGTCCTGTCTGCCCACCTACCTCGCCCTGTTTTTCACCGGCGGCAACCATTTCATCGTCATCCGCCTGCTGCGCCTGCTGCGGATGTTCCGGGTGCTGAAAATGGTGGGCCACGTCCGCGGGGCCGATACGATTCTTCGCAGCCTGGCCGCCTCGCGGCCGAAAATCACGGTGTTTTTCTTCGCGATGCTGATTTTCGCCAGTCTGGCCGGCACCTTGATGTACATCGTGGAATCCGGGCAACCGGACACTGAATTCACCAGCATTCCGGTGGGGATTTATTACGCCATCGTCTCCATCACTACGGTGGGCTATGGCGATATCACGGCGCATACGCCGTTGGGACTGGTGGTAACCTCGGTGATGGTGCTGGCGGGATACGCGATCATTGCGGTGCCTACAGGCATCGTCGCCAGCGATATGGTGCGCGAAGCCATGCGACCGGACGAAACCACCGACGCCTGCCCCGGTTGCGGTACCCACGGGCATTTGATGGATGCGGTTTATTGCCGGAAATGCGGCGAGCGGCTTGAGGCGCAGGAGCACTGACCGCGCGTGGTGCGGACCGCCGCTACAAGGCGACTCAACGGTCATCCGTCGTCGCTCTTCGAGCTCTGCCGGGACCAGCAGATCGCCGCTACCAGGCGGTCCTGCACGCCCGCCTTCCCGGTCGGGCCGGGGGTTTTGCGGAAAACGGCTCGTTGGGTCACTTGGGGATCGGCTCCTCACATGCCGGGAAGCTCGACCAGTTTCGAATACTGGAACGAGTTGCGCGCCATCAGTTTTTGCAGCGCCTTGCCCTTGATCTTGGAGTTCTGCATCTGGCGGAGGCCGAAGTCGCTGATCACCGTGAGGGACACCTCCATCGCCGCGAGGCGCCCGGCCCGCAACTCATCAACGGTGACGTTGGAGGACGGTGCTGAGTCAAGTTCGAGGCCGGTGCCGAGCACCCGGAAACTGGTGATCCGACCACCGCCGGCGGTGGGACCCATCGTTACCGGCACCGTCATCTTGGTGGCCTCCGCGGTACCGGCGTTCTTCACCACCTCGATGTGGAAGGTCATGCTAAACTGAAAGACGTTCTCACAAACGAAGTTTTCCACGTCGGTCACCTGGTTGCGGTAGGCTTGGAACGCGGTTTCCAACTCCGGCTTGCCCAGCAGGCTTTCGAAGGCCTTGTCCGGATTCACCAGCAGGCGATAGAAGGTGAAGGTCGAATACTGGTCATTGGATCCGTTGATCGGATCCTGGTAGTCGAGCTCGTAGGCCACACAGGAAACATCGCCTCCTAGGTCGGTGGGGGTGTTGATCTTGCCTTCGTAGCGGTCGGTGGCCGCCGTAAAGAAGATGAGATTGGCGGCATTGGTACTCCGGTGCGTTCCCGTGCCGGGGAGATTCTTGGAGGATGTCGCGGAGAGCCAATCGAAATTATTGCCCCTGCGGGTGACGAGCGACTCGAAATCCTTCACCAGCGAATCGACCATGAATTTCGCCTGGCGGGACGCCCGGAGTTCCGCGCGGCTGCGGTTCCAGGCATCGACGGCCACCGCCGTGACGGAGACCAGCACCGAAGCGATGATGGTGGTGATGGCCATCGCCACCAGCAGTTCGACGAGCGTGAATCCGCGGCGTGCGGGAAGGGTCCGATAGGTGTTCATGGGCTTGGGATGGGCGGGAGGAGGTTACCGACGGACGGCCATATTACGGGTGAAGACCGGTTTACTGGTTTCGCGGAAACGCTTTTTGAAGATCTCGCTGAGGAAGAACTTCGAGCTATTGGCGGGCATGCTGTAGAATTCGGCGGAAAACGCGATCACCGCCTCGGCAAAATCATCCGGTGAGGCCACCGGCTTGCCTTCCTGCGGATCGCGGATCTCACCCTCGGCACCCGCGATCAAGCCGTTGGATTTGTCGAACACGAGCTGGGTACACTTGACCACGAAAACCGGCCCCTCCACCGCGTCCAAATCCTTGGAGAACAGCGGATCGCTCACCCGGCGGAGGATCGGCTGGACAATGAAATCCACCCCGACCGTGCCGTTGGTGTTGGTGACCGGCTCCATCGTGCCATCCTTCCGCTGCTTGCCCGGGTCGCCGCGGTATTGATACACACACAGCGCTTCGTTCGCGTCGCTGGACTTCTTGATCCACTCAAAGGACTTGTCGAAACCGGTCGTTATATCCCCCGTCTGCTGGCCTTCGCGCAGGGTCCCAAGCTCACGTTCCAGGGTGGAGGCGAGGCGGTCGGCTTCCTGGACGTTGATCGACTTGCGGATGCCGGCCATGGCGGGCCCGAAGACATACATGAAGGCGGTTAGGAGCACGGCGAGAACGCCGATGGCGATCACCGTTTCCATCAGGGTGAAACCGGAACGACGCTGGGACTTGGACAATTTCATGGGCTTAGAACTTTTTAATATCGCCGGTGGTCAGGATTTGACTGGGGTCGCGGAAAATCGAGGTGCTACCGTTGCGCCAGATCACAAACCCACCAAAATCGCGCTTGGAGCTGGCAGAGACCACGGGGTTTTTGTCACCGATCGGCAGGGTGCCCATGCCGACGACAAAACTGGCCCCCGGAGTGGTGCAGATCCCTTCCGAGTTGAACTGGTAGATGTAATATTCGCCGATGTAGTCGCGCTTCACCCCGGAGAGCGAAATCCGTTCCACCGATCCCGACCCCGTCTGGTGGTTCCGCTTGCTCAACTTGGCGCTGTAGTAAACCTTGTCCGGCAGGGTGGCACCGCGGCTGGCCAGCACCCAGTCGCCCTTCTGCTCGTTGGTGAGCGGATCGATCTCCTTGTAGGCGACCACCATCCGGCGCAGGTAGGTGTCGCGGTTGTCGGGATCCTGCACGCTGACGAGCACCGCCGCGTTGGTGCGCCGCCCCACGGCGAGCGAGCGGGCCTCCTCAAACACCGCCTCACTGGTGGAAACGGCGGTGGAGACCCCCTTGCCGCCGGCCATGCCGTTGAGACCGACGACGGCAACCGTCATCAGCACTGAAATGATCGCGATCACGGTCAGCAACTCCACCAGGGAGAAACCAGACTGCCGCGGATGATTGAGATGGGAAATGGGGGTTGAGCGCATGGCTTTGGGTCGGGGTGCGAGGGGTAATATGCCACTGGTCCGTTCAATGGCAAGTAATTACAAAAGAAATTATTAAAAACCTAAATCCCGGAGCGATTGGCGGCGAACCGCCCCTTGCGCGGGCCGCTCAGCCACAGCCAAGCGGGGCGGATCATGTCGCGCACGTCGCGGTGGACAGCCTCCCAACCGAGCAACTCCCTAGCCAGCGAAGGGTCGGCCACCAGCATCGGTGGATCTCCCTCGCGGCGGGGACCGTATTTGACCGGTACGGGTTTCCCGGTGATTTCCTCTGCGGCGGTGATGATTTCTTTCACCGAGACCCCGACACCGGTCCCCAGGTTGCAGCGTACCGATGCCCCACCGCCAGCCAAATGATCCAACGCCCGGGCATGGGCGGCCGCCAGATCATCGACATGGATGTAGTCGCGGATGCAGGTGCCGTCGGGGGTGGGATAGTCCGTGCCGAACACCTCGAGGCAGTCGATTTCGCCGGTCACCGCCATCAACACCCGCGGAATCAGGTGGGTCTCCGGGCGGTGGTCCTCGCCGATGATGCCGTCCGCCGAGCAACCGCTGGCATTGAAATACCGCAGGCAGGCGCTGCGCAGCCCCCAGGCGTGGCCGCAGTCGGTCAGGATCTGCTCGACCATCAGCTTGCTCCGGCCGTAGGGGTTGATCGGGACCTGGGTATTGGTTTCGGTGATCGGCAGCTTGTCGGGCACGCCATAAGTGGCGCAGGTGGAGGAAAACACGAAGACCTGGCATCCGGTTTCCTGCATGACTTGCAGCAGCTTGATCGGCTCGGCGGTGTTGTTTTGGTAGTATTTCAGGGGATCCGTCACGGATTCGCCCACAAAGGCAAACGCCGCAAAGTGGACCACCGCCCCGAACCGGTGCTGCTCAAAGAGTTTCCGCAGCAGGTCGGCGTCTCCCACATCGCCGACGACCAGCTCGACCTGCGGATCGATGATCGCCTGGTCATGGCCATAGACCATGTTGTCGAGAACGACGACCTTGCGGTTTTGGGAGGCCAGGAGGCGGACAGTATGGGAACCGATGTAGCCGGCTCCGCCGGTGACGAGGATGGGCGCTTGCATGATGAGGATTGAAAACGAGGACGGCCAGAGCCAAACCCGATTTTGAGGAAATTGTCAACCTCACCCGCCAACCTCTGGAAAAAAACGGTGCTTCCGGTTGAATAATCCTCCGGCTCGGTTACGTCTCAGGCGCATGAGAAACAAATTCCGTCTTTCGCTCGGTCTCGCGGCAGTCTCCCTCGCCGCGCTCGCCCTCAGCTCTTGTGATCCCTACTACACGGGCGGCTCCTACTACGGGGGGTCCTACACGAGTGGCTATGGCAGCGGTTACGGCTACGGCAACCCGGGATTTTCCACCTCCCTCTTCGTCAGCACCGGCAATGCCCGCTGGGGTTACGATCCCAGCTGCTATTCCTACTACGACTACACCAGGCGTTGCTACTACGATCCCTACCTGTACAGCTACTATCCGGTAGGTTACCGGCCGCAGGTGGTGGTGGGAGTCCCTCATCCGCACGGCTACCGCCGCAACTATTGCCCACCCCCCGCGCGGGTGACCAACGCCCGCTTGGTCAATTACCAGCACAGGGACGTCGCCTACCGCAACAGCGGCCAGTCCTGGGCGCGCAATGTCCGGCAACAGAACTACAGCCCTCCCCCGCGCAACCATAATCCGCAGCAAGCGCAGCCGCGCGGCTCCTCCCGCAGCCAGGGTGGCAGCGCGGGCTTCTGGGGGAATTCACCGCAGTCCGGCAGCTCCTCCCGCAGCCGGGGTGCTGCCAACTCAGGCTACCGGAGCACCCCACCGCAGTCCGGCAGCTCCTCCCGCAGCCAAGGTGGCACCTCGGGTTTCTGGGGCGGATCATCCCAACCGCAGCGTGCCAGTGGCAACATCCAGGCCCCACCCCGCAGCGGTTCGGCCCAACCTGGCGGCAGCTACAACCGCAACTCCAGCGGCACCCGCCAACCCTCCTCCGGCCTGCCCCGGAATTACAACGTCCCGGTGCGGACCCCGGCCCCGAGCCAGCGTGGTTTGAGCGCACCTCCCCGCCGCAGTTCCGCGCCCTCCGCGCCATCCCGGATCCAACAACGCCAGACCCCGGCACCCCAGCCAGCCCAACCTTCCCGCAGGATCCAGCCCTCGCAACCCTCCCAACCGAGCGCTTCACACAGCGCTCAGCGATCCAGCCCCGCTGCCTCCGGTGCGGGCCCCGCCCGCGCCCGCGACGTGCGCAGCGCGCCCAAGGCCAGACGGTGATCGGATTCACTCCCGGCGGCTCCGCTCGGCCCGCAGGGTGGCCAGGGTGACCCGCGGCCGGAGCACCGAGCGGGCGAACAACCAACCCGCCAAACACCCCCCGAAGTGGCAGGCATGGCCGATTTGAAACCACTCGCCCCACCCATGGCGGACCAGAAACCCGCCAATCCCGCTCAATCCGGGCAACCCGAGACCCGGCTCGAGCAACGCGAAGCCGAGTTCCGCAGCCATCACTCCCAGCCCCAGCGAACGCCCGGAAACCGGCAGGGGAAACATCCGCGAGTCCGGCGATAGCCCGACTTCCGCTGTTAGGCCCAGAATGTCAGTCAAGAGAGCCCAGATGTCGAGCAAGTTGGATTTCCGATAAAGGCCGTTACAGACTCTTGATCCGCACGGCGCGGAACTTCACGGGATCGTTGTGCCCGGCGAAGCCGAAGTACCCTTTGCGGTTGTTCTTGCCAGGATGGGGGCTCTTGGCCATCACGGTGGCCATGTCCACTTGGCTGAGGTCGGTGTCCAGGATGACGGTGCCGTTGAGTTCCACTTTGATCTTGGAACCTTGCACGGTGACTTCCTGGAAATTCCACTCGCCAATGGGGTGCTGATAACCGCGGGCGGCACCGACCATGCCGTAGGCGCTCCCGTGAACCTGCCGCGGATCGATCGGGCCCTTCACCTTCTCGTAGTTGTCATCCAGGACTTGCAACTCGGTCATGCCATCGTAGGCGGTGTTGCCGGTGCCCGGGTAACGAATGGCCAGGCCGTTGTTGCCGCCGGAGGGGAGGTTGAATTCCAGTCGGGCGACGAAATCGGTCAGCTCGGTGTTCCAATAGGGGGTGCCCCCTTTGTCGGCGAGCCAGTTGATCTCGCCATTCGCCACTTTCAGGCAATCAACGGGGCCGGCCCAGCCCTCCATGTCCTTGCCATTGAAGGCGCTTTTGAATCCATCGCCGCCTTTGCTGGCAAGGATCCGGTTGGCTTCCTCGCTGCCAATCTCGCGGACGAAAATGTTTCTCCAACGGATTTCGCTGCCATGGGTCTGAAGCTGGATCGGGCCTCTGGGCAGGATCGGGCGGCGTTGCGCCGGTGGTCGTTGCTTGTCGAAATAGTTTTCGAGGATGGCGTGATCCACCACCAGTTTCTCATTGAGCCAGAGGGTCACGCGGCTGCCGACCATGATGATGCGGAAGTGGTTCCATTCGCCGAAAGGCTTGTCCGCGAGGACCAGCGGGTCTTTCCCCGCAGAGCCCTTGTCGTTGTTCCACAGGCCGCCGGAGCCCTGGTCGGCACCGATCCCAAACTTGGCCGGATCGGTGTAGTCCCAGATCTGAACCTGCGGTACGCCACGGAGGTAAATGCCGCTATCGCCCTTCGGCAGCATCTTGTAATCCACGAGCAGCTCGATGTCGCCGTAGTCCTTGTCCGTGGTCAGAAAGAGACCTTTTCCGTCATTGACGATCTCTTCGCCGGCCGCTTTCCAGTGGGCGTTGATATTTCCCGCCTTGACCTCGTTGCCGCCTTCGATCGATTGTTTCTTGTAATCCGCGAGCTGCTCCGGAGTCATGGCCAGCAGGTCTCGCGGATCCCTTGTGTCCCAGCCGAACCAGCCACTGAGGTCCTTGCCATTGTAGAGGGACTTGAATCCCGCAGGGGGTTCTCCCGCAGGGAGCAGACCGGATAACAGGACAAGGGTGCCGAGGGTGAACGATGCTTGCATGGTGGTGGTGTGAGTGGTGGGATGATACGCACAGGGGAACATTAAATTTTCAACAGATCCACATCCCGAATGAACACCGGCACTTTGTCAGGACGGCTCCTTCCGTTCAACCGGATTTTCACGGTGGCTTTTTGCCGGGGTGATTGCCGCAATTTCTTGGCAGTCACTCCCGGCGGCTCCGCTCGGCCCGCAGGGTGGCCAGAGTGACCCGCGGCCGGAGCACCGAGCGGGCGAACAACCAGCCCGCCAGACACCCCCCGAAATGGCAGGCGTGGCCGACTTGAAACCACTCCCCCCACCCGTGGCGGACCAGCAACCCGCCGATCCCGCTGAGCCCGGGCAACCCGAGACCCGGCTCGAGCAACGCGAAGCCGAGTTCCGCAAACATCACTCCCAGCCCGAGCGAACGCCCGGAAACCGGCAGGGGAAACATCCGCGAGTCCGGCGACAGCGTGGTGATGACCAACAATAAGGCCATGCACCCGCCGGAAATTCCAACCAAGGGCGAAATGCCATCCGTCCCCGGCACCACCAGCAGCAAATGCCCCAGCGCCCCACCCAGCACCCCCCAGCCCAGCGCCTTGAGCAGGCCGGCCTTGCCGAGGACGTGTTCCACCCGCGCGCCCAGCACCCACACCATCAGTCCGTTGAGCCCCACATGCGGCCAGTTGCCGTGCAGCAACGCGTGACTGGCCACCTGCCAGACTTTGCCGTCCAACACCTCCTGCCGTTGCAACCCGAACGTCAAATACCACCAGCTCATCCGCTCCACTCCGCCCGCCACGGCCACCAGCGCGTACAGTACCAGCAACGCCAGCGCCACCGCCGGAGCCACTCGCGAGCGAAACAAGGCCTCAAGCCGCCCCACCCAACCAGAATCGCGCACGGGCGGCCGGTTCATGGACAATGGCGGAGTGCGGGGTGCAAGTTGCGGGTGAGGGAAATGCGATCACTCAACCCCTTGTGCACGCGGCTCGCGCAACACCGTGTTCGGCGCACCGGAACAGGCGACAAACGGCCCGCCCGCCATCGACGCCACCCCGGAAAAGGCCACATCCGGCATCTCACTTGGGCGACCGGCCAACGGGAAATCCTTGCGCAGCGGAAAAAACGGATAGCCCTCCCACATCAGGATGCGTGTCAGGTTCGGATGCCCGGCAAATGGTATGCCCATCATGTCCCAGACCTCGCGCTCGTGCCATTCCGCCCCGCCCCACAGGTCCACCGCCGTCGGCACCGGCTGGTCTTCCGCCACCCGCGTCTTAATCCGCAGGTGCTTGGCATCGTCCACCGTGGCCAACTCGTAAACCACGTCGAACCGCGGCTCCGTCCCCAGGTGGTCCACCCCGGAAACATCCAGCAACATTTCGTATCCCAACTGCCGCCGGCATTCCTCCAGCACCTCATGCACCCCCTCCGGGGTCACTACCACTGTCGATTCGCCCCGGAACTCAAAGGTTTCCACAATCCGCTCGCCAAACCGGCTGCGGAGGGTCGCTGCATCTTCCATCGCTGACATTGCTTTTTCGGTGGGGGTAGGTGGTGACTGGGTGGCTCAGGCCATCGATTCGAACAGGGACCTCTTCTGGTCCCCAAGGGATTTTTCGGTATCGATTTTCTCCTGGAGCCGCATCAGCCCGGCGATCAGCGCCTCCGGTCGCGGCGGACACCCGGAAATGTAAACATCCACCGGAATCAACCGGTCGATCCCCTGCAGCACCGAATAGCTGCGGAACATCCCGCCGCTCGACGCGCACGCACCCATCGCCACACACCACTTCGGCTCCGGCATCTGGTCCCAGATCCGTTTCACCGCCAGCGCCATCTTGTAGGTCACCGTCCCGGATACCACCAGCACGTCCGCCTGCCGCGGCGAAAACCGCATCACCTCCATCCCGAACCGGGAAATATCGAACCGCGCCGAGGCCGTCGCCATCAACTCAATCGCACAGCAGGCCAGCCCCATCGGCATCGGCCACAGCGAGTTTTTCCTGACCCAATTCATCGCGGCATCCACTCGGGTGAGGATGATATTGCCCTCGATCTTCGAATCATAGGCGGCTTCAAGTGTGGTTGGGGGATTGTCCATGGTGCTTGCGACCGCAAGCTGCCCCATATTCGCCGCAAGCTCAAGCCCATTGTTCTGCCACTTTTGAGCTTCATGGTTTTGACAGGCAAAATCTCACCTCGAATCCTCCGATTGACCGGGTCGAGTTGAGTTTCAGTGATTCAAAGGAGTTCTGGCCTCGGAGTTATCCTCCTGGAGCGTTCCCCTGATTTCGGCCAGCAGAATGCGGGCGAACACGGCTTCGGCGTGGGAAATTCCGGTGGGGCCGGGGAAACGCACTCCTTCCAGGCCATTTGCCGCCTCAAACCCTGCTGAAACGGTCGTCTCCGGGAGAGGTACCCGGGATGATCTTGGCCGCGCCATTGGCAGCGAGATGGTTGAGACAGTGATAGACGTCCTCGGGATCCGCCTGGAGGCCTTCGGCGATCTGGTCGGCCGTCCGGGCCTCGCCGGTGAGTTGGCTGCGGACGTGGGCAAGCAGCTTGAGAAACACGCCCGCCGCCTTCTTGCCGGCCTCGACTCCGGGTTGATGATAGGCGTTGATGTTGACCAGCGAGGCGTAAAACGACACCGCCCGCTCGAACAGCGCGATCAACAAGCCCAGCGTGAACGGGTTCACCTCGGGGATCGAGAGGGTCATCGACATCCGACCGGAGTCATACAGCGCCCGCCGGGTGCCACGGAAAAACCCCTGAAGATAGTCCGCAGTGGTGGTGCCCGGATCGACTTCGAGGCTGGCTCCCGTGCGGCCTCGCCGCACCTCGATGAAGGTGGCGAAGAAGTTGTTCACGCCGTCGCGCAGTTGTTGGACATAGGCGTGTTGGTCGGTGGACCCCTTGTTGCCATAGACCGCGAGCCCTTGGTGGACCACCTTGCCATCGCGGTCCAGTTCCTTGCCGATCGACTCCATGATCAACTGCTGGAGATACTTGGAGAACAGCACCAGCGAGTCCTTGTAAGGCAGGACCACCATGTCCTTCTCGCCGCGGCCGCGGCCGGCATGGTGCCAGGCCAGCGCCAGGCGCATGGCGGCGTTGTTAGAAGCCTCCGGCTTGCGGGTTTCCGCATCCATGGCGGCGGCTCCGGCCAGCAGCGCATCGATATCGACTCCCTGGAGGGCGGCCGGGACCAGGCCCACGGTGGAGAGCACCGAGGTCCGGCCGCCGATCCAGTCTTCCATCGGAAACCGGGTGATGAACTCGTGTTGGGTGGCGAATTGGTCGAGTTGGGAGTTGCGGCCGGTGATGGCGACCGCGTGGTGGCCGAAGTCGAGCCCGGCGGCTTCGTAGGCGGCGGCGGCTTCGAGCATGCCGTTGCGGGTTTCCGGGGTGCCGCCGGATTTTGAAATCACCAGCACCAGGGTTTTGGCGAGGCCGGTTTTCGCCAAGTGGGCGAGCACGCCATCGATGCCGGCCGGGTCAGTGTTGTCGAAGAAGTAGAGTGGCAGTTGCGCCTGTCGGCCGAGGGCGTCGGACACCAGTTGCGGGCCCAGCGCCGAGCCACCAATGCCGATGAGCAGGATCTGCGCGAAGGCCTCTCCCGCGGGATTGGTGATGCGCCCGGCCAGCACGTCCGTCGCGAACGCCTTGAGGGCGGCGAGCGGGGTGCTGATCGCCTCCCGGATTTCGGGAGTGGGTGCCAGTGAGGGGTTGCGCAGCCAGTAGTGGCCCACCATGCGGTTTTCGTCGGGGTTGGCGATGCCGCCGTTTTCGAGCGCCAGCATGTCGGCGAAGGCGCGGGCGACGGATGCTTGCATTTCCGTGCCGGGGGTGGGCTCCATGCCCATCAGCGAGGTATCGAGTGAAAAGCCGAGTTGCGGATAGCGGATGAGCTGTTGTTGATAGGATGTCCAGGACATGGGGGTGGCGCGGTTGGGGATCAGTAGTTGAGGATGGAATGGATCGGGCGCGGGCCGAGCTTGGTGCGGCCGTTGAGGAAGGAAAGTTCGATCAGGAAGGAAATGCCGGTGAGGTCGGCTCCGAGTTCTTCGAGAAGCGCCGCCGCGGCCGCCGCAGTGCCTCCGGTGGCCAGCAGATCGTCCACCAGCAGCACTTTTTCCCCGGGTTTCACCGCGTCCTCATGCAGTTCCACCACGGCCTCGCCGTATTCGAGCGCGTAGGCGCGCTGCCGGGTTTTCCACGGCAGCTTGCCTTTCTTGCGGATCGGCACAAACCCGGTGCCGAGGCGGTCGGCCACCGCGCTGGCGAAGATGAACCCGCGGGCGTCGATCCCGGCGACCTTGTCGATTTGGGTGCCGCCGGTGGCTTCGCACAGCAGGTCGATCGCGCGGCGGAACAGCGCGGCATCGCCGAGAATCGGGGTGATATCCTTGAAAATAATCCCCGGTTCCGGGAAATCAACAACATCACGGATGGCGGCGCGGAGGGTATCTGGCATGGTGGTGGCGGTTGGTGGTGGCTCAACGGTGAGAGGCCCGCAAGGATAGGCGGGAGGTCCACTCCAGACAAGACATTCCGCACCGGTCCCAGCCGTGGCGGCGGTTTCCAACCGCCATGCCCAACCGACTGTGGCACGGTACTGCGGGAGTTCAGAGAAATGGATTGATGACTCGGACAGAGCCGTATGTTTGACCATGGCTGAGATCCTCGGTGTAGAGGGTTTGGCATCCGAGTTCCTGGGCTGCGGCCAGGATCGCCGCATCGTAGAAGCGGATCTTGAATTGCTCGGAAAAATCGAAAGCCCGGAAGACCAAACCCGGTGTCGGCGCGAGTACCGGATAGTTTTGTGCAAGCTCTTCAAGCATGACGCGAACTTCCTGTGGAGTGACTCCAAGGCGTTTCTTACGCAACGCGGCATCGGCGAATTCCTGCATCACTTGGACGGAAATCGCAAAATCACAAGAGCCGATCAAGTCAATCGCTTTTGCCCGTTTCGGCGCATCCTCGGGAGCAGCGGAAACCACATAAAGAAAAATATTGGTGTCAAAAAAGCTGCTGGCGGTCATGCAGTTCGTCTCGGTTCAGGGGACCGATCGGTTGGGTGTTGCGGCCTTTGCTGAGGGCTGCGATAAGCCTCGCGGCATGTTCGTGGCGTTGGAATTCCTCCTGCCGGGGAGGGGCCTCCAAGGAGTGGGCGAGTCCCGAGATGACCAGCTCCCGGAGCGTGGTTTTTCGCTGGGCTGCCACGACCTTGGCGCGATGCAGAATTTCGTCGGGAAAATCAATGGTTGTCTTCACCCCCAATATTTACAGTCATATTGCTATATTGTCAATAGCGGATTTGAAGGAACCTCCCCGCCATCGAACCCTTGAGCCGACCGGATGTCGGCATCACCTAGTGTAGCCCACCTTACGGAACGCGCTTTAAGCGGAATCAATTACGATTGATGATTGTTGATTTTTGAATGCTGATTGGATGTTGGGATGCCGTTCCGTCACTTCAACAATCAAAAATCGGCAATCGGCAATCAAAGGGAGTGCCGGATGATTTGCGAACTGCTTGACGGACCGCACAAGCTGGCCGCCTGCCGACGCTCTGCCTCCCCTCTCAGGCCTTGATCTCGTCGGCGCTCAGGTAGCAACCGGGGTCGGAACCCCAGAGGCTGCCGTAGTTGGCGAAGGCGGCGCGGGTGCGGAACCCGCCACCACAGATGCCGAACCATTTGCAACTGGCACAAGGACCGGTCATACGGGCCTGCCGCTCTTCCAGCGAGAGCAGGCCGATCGAGCGGATCGACTCCAGCACCTCGGCGGAAACCGGGTTTCCGCCATCCCAGATTTGCGAGAAGGACATTTGCTTGACGTTGCCGAGGAACATGTCCTGCCAGAACTGGTCGGGATGGACGTCGCCACGGGTGTCGATGTTGGCGATGCCCCGGCCGGAGCTGTTGGCGCCGCCGCCGTTCCATCCTAACAACCTCCTGGCTTCCTCCAGATTCGGGTGGTTCTCCCGCTCCATCCGCAGCAGCAGATAGGCCCCGTCCGCCGGTTGGGTGACGGTGAGCAGTTCGCGGTCGATCCCCTGTTTGTGCCAGACCTCGACGCGGGCAATGAGGGTATCAATCGCGTGACGGGCTTCATCAGGCGCGAGCACCTGGAGTTCGCTGCCGCGGCCCGCGGGAACGAGGTGATAGAAGCAGACACGCTGGATTTCATGGGTCTCGATGAAATCAAGGATCTGCTCGATGTTCTCGACGTTGTGGCGGGTGAGGGTGAGCCGGAGGCCGGTCTTCTGGTCGACGTCGTGGCAGTTTTTGAAGCCCCGGACAGCAGCATCGAAGGCCCCTTCCTTGCGGCGGAATTCATCGTGGATGGGACCGATGCCGTCGAGCGAGATGCCGACGTAGGCGACGTTGGCGGCCTTCAGCAGGGCGGCCTTTTCCGGGGTGATGAGGGTGCCGTTGGTGGAGATCGTGAGTTTGAGTCCGGCGTTGGTGGCCAGGTCCACGAGGTCGAAGAACCGCGGGTGGATCATCGGTTCGCCGCCGGAAAGCAACAGCGAGGGCACCTGGTAGGCCGCGAGATCGGCGACCACCGCCTGCATCTGGTCCCAATCGAGTTCGCCCGGGTATTGGACGGAGGCGGAGTCCGAGTAGCAGTGGACACAGCGGAGGTTGCAGGTGCGGGTGATGTTCCAAACGACGATCGGCTTGCGGCCGCGGGCGTCGGTTTCGGCACAGGAGCCGTGGCCATAGCGGAGACCGTCAGCGGGTTGGGCGGCACCGGTCCAGAGCTTGGTGAGATTGATCATGGTTTGAAAAGGTTGTTGGTTGCTAGGGATATGAGGCGTTTGGCGGAGAGTTTTCCGGAGAAGTTGATCAAATCACAAGGGAGTGAGGCAATCTTCCTCGGGTTGGTAGTTCTTTGGATTGTATTCGCAGGCGGGATCGGCGGCGAAGGGGTCGCCGTAGATGCCGTAGGCGCGGGAGCGGGAGCCCCCGCACACGGAGCGATATTCGCAGAGACCGCATTTGCCACCGAGTGCGTCGTTGTCGCGCAGGGAGACGAACAACGGGTTGTGGCGGTAGATCTCGGTGGGATGGATCTCGCGGACGTTGCCGCAGTCGATCGGCAGGAAGCCGGAGGGCGAGACCACTCCGGTGTGGGAGATGAACATGACGCCGCGGCCATCGCGGATTCCCTGGGGCGAGCGCATTCCCTGCATGGTGCGGCCCTTGGTCCCCATTTTCTGAATGAGCACCCGGCGGAAGTGGTGTCCCTCGGTGGTCTTCACCGCAAACGGCGCGTTGCCCACCAAACCGGCCATGTCTTCGAAGATACGTTCGAGATCGGCCGCATCCGGCAACTCGGCCAGGCCGGCCCGTCCAGTCGGAACGAGCAGAAACACGCTCCACATCGCCGGTTTCAGCTCGAACATCATGTTCTTGAATGCTTCGTATTCGTGGAGATTGCTGCGGGTGAGAGTGGTGTTGATCTGGAGGCTCAGACCGGCGGCGTGGGACCGGTGGATCGCCTCAATGGTGCGATCAAAGGTGCCGGTAACGCCACGGAACGCATCATGAGTCTCGCGGGTGGCACCATCCAGACTGAGCGACATCCGCTGCACGCCAGCCGCCTTGATTTCCGCAAAATCGGCCTTCACCAGTAGCTCGGTGGCCGACGGACTGAGCCCCACGTGCAGGCCTTTGCCAGCGGCGTAGCGGACCAGGTCCAGCGCATCCCGGCGCATCAGCGGGTCCCCTCCGGTGAGGATGAGCATCGGGGGCTTCATCTCGGCGAGTTGATCGATCAGGCGCCTGGACTCGGCGGGATCGAGTTCCTCCGGATCACGGCGGGGCATCGCCTCGGCCCGGCAATGGCTGCAGGCGAGAGCGCAAGCACGGGTGATTTCCCAGAAAACCAGGAACGGACGCTCATTGAAATCATAGGCTTCCATGAGCGAATGCCCGGTGGGTTTTACTTGAGTCTCTTGAATCATGGTGGATAGGACAGGTTCTGGCGCACGGCGGATGATCCCGAGAGCTCGCGCGCTGGCCGGTTGTTTCGCCTTGAAACGGTATTTCGTCAACCCCGGATTGCGGATCAAGAAGATTTGCTCATTATTTGGGCAATGGCGCGGAACATCCGGCCCTTGCCGGACAAGCCCCTGCACTCAGCGCCGTTGAATCGTTCCAGAACACAGCCGTTCTTGCGAACCATCCATGAAATACAATTGAAACCAGAAGTTTTTGTAATCCAGCAGATTGAAAGAAACGGCCTCCCGGGGTCGTAGCAATCCCGCTCCCGGCCTCTGGTGGTCCACCCTGCCTGCCGCCGTCGATCGATAGACTAAGAACAACGCATTCGCTCACGACAAGGAGCGACGACCTTATTGTCGTCCTGCGAAAGGCGTGAGAAGGGGACGCGTGAGAAGGGGACGGGGGCGATATTTGTTGACAGCCGGGTTGGTTCGGAGAGAAGGGGACGGGGACGATATCTGTTGACAGCCGGGTGATTTTTGGTGATATTCCGCCTTTCCGGGACGGGTGCCACCGCGGTGCTCGCTTGGATGTGAATCTAAACCATTGAACTCCAATACATTATGAGACGCGCACGCTGGCTGGCACCGTGGAAGGACAACGCCGAACGACCCTCGATC
>JAIPKB010000047.1 GCA_021733795.1 Akkermansiaceae bacterium
CGCCACCCGCCCCCCTACCGACACCCTCCGCCGCGCGGCCTGGAACCTAACATCATCGCTGCCCGCCCTCGCCACCGGGGCGAACGTACTCGCCATCCAGGGCCTCAAAACCAACACCGGCGACTCCTCGTTTCTCATCCTGCCGGAGCTGATCATCGGGACCGCAGACGAAACCCAGACTCCCGTGTTCTACGGCAACAACCTAGCCACCCCCGGCTGGATCAACGGGGATCACTCCTTACTCGGCAAGGTGGCGGACACCCGGTTCAGCGTGAAACGCGGCATCTTCACCGCCCCGTTCCAACTCGCCATCACCACCGCCACCCCGGGTGCCACCATCCGCTACACCACCGACGGCAGCACACCCACCGCCACCACCGGCAGGATCTATACCGCACCGCTCACCATCGCCGCCACCACCAACCTCCGCGCCGCCGCCTTTCTCACCGACTGGGAACCCACCGACACCGACACCCAGACCTATCTGTTTCCAGCCGACATCATCCGCCAACAACCCACCGGCAGCCCGCCGACAGGCTGGCCGGCCAGCTCCGGCACCTCCCAGGTCATGAACTACGGCATGGACCCGGACATCGTCAATCACTCCAACCCCGACCTCGGCGGCGCCGCCTCGGTCAAGGCCGCGCTGCTCGCCCTGCCCAGCGTCGTGATCACCACCGACCTGCCGAACCTGCTCAACGTCAACGGCTCCCAGGGGTTCTACGCCAACCCGAGCGGCCGCGGATTCGGCTGGGAGCGCCCCGCCTCCATCGAGTGGATCAATCCGCCCACCGCCCAAGCCCCCAACGGCACCAGCGAGTTCCAAATCAACGCCGGCGTCCGCACCCGTGGCGGATTCTCCCGCGACACCAACAACCCGAAACACGCCTTCCACGTGTATTTCCGCAATGACTACGGCGACGCCAAGCTTGACTACCCGCTCTTCGGCCGCCACGGTGCCGAAAGCTTCGACACCATCGATCTGCGCACCTCCCAGAATTATTCGTGGTCCTATCAGAACGACTCCCGCAACACCTTCCTGCGCGAGGAAGCCACCCGCCAGGCCCAGTTGGACATGGGCCAGCCCGGCTCTCGCGTCCGCTATGTCCATGTCTATCTGAATGGCATCTACTGGGGCCTCTTCGATCTGGATGAGCGCACCGAGGCCGCCTACTCCGCCTCCTACTTCGGCGGCAACAAGGACGAATACGATGTGATCAAGTGCGAACAGGACTCGGGCTACATCACCGGCATCACCGACGGCACCATCGCCGAGTGGCAGAATCTCTGGAACCTCTCCCGCGCCCACTCCGCCAACCCCACCAACGCCAACTATTTCAGAATGCAGGGCCTCGCCGCCGACGGCGTCACCCCCACCGCCGATCCCGTCCTGCTCGACGTGGACAACCTCATCGACTACCTCCTGATCACCTTCTGGACCGGCAATCTCGATGGCTGCACCTCCGCCTTTCTGGGCAACGACCACGCCAACAACTGGTTCGGCAGCCGCCGCGCGGTTGGCAATCCGGGCGAAGGCTTCCGCTTCTTCGTCCACGACTTCGAACACACCTTCCTCAACGTCAACGAAGACCGCACCGGACCCTGGGGCACCGGCAACCAGGCCAACTTCACCTACTCCAACCCCTACTACCTCCACCGCGATCTCGCATCCAACATCGAATACAAAATCCGCTGGGCCGACCACATCCAACACCACCTGTTCGCCAGCGGCGCACTCACCCCCACTGCCTGGAGCAACCGCATCAACCAACTCGCCACCTTCGTCGATCAATCGATCATCGCCGAAAGCGCCCGCTGGGGCGATGCCCAAAGCTCCACTCCCTACACCAAGACCCACTGGCTCAGCGCCCAGAACGAGCTGCTCAACCTGCTCTCCCCGCGCCACCCCGTGGTGCTCGCCCAACTTCGCGCCGATGGGCTCTATCCGGCTATCGACGCCCCCACCATCAGCCCCTTCGGCGGCTATCAACCGTCCGGAGTGCAGGTCACCATGAGCGGCCCGACCGGGGCCACACTCTACTATATGCCGGACGGCTCCGACCCCCGCGCGGTGGGTGGCTCCCTCCGCGCCGGCGCGCTGGTTTTCACCGCCAGCACCGCCACTGATCCGCTCATCCCGTGGAGCGCGCCTAACTGGAGATACCTTCACAACAACTCCAACCAAGGAACCGTCTGGCGCACGCGCACCTTCAACGACTCCTCATGGTCCACCGGCACCGCCGAGATCGGCTATGGCGACGGCGACGAAGCCACCGCCATTTTCCGCCCCACGCCGCGTTACCCCACCGCCTATTTCCGCAAATCCTTCACCGCCACCAACCCTGCGGAAATCACCAACCTCGCCTTGCAAATCGAGTATGACGACACCTACGCCGTCTATCTAAACGGCACCCGTATCGCCGGCAATCTTCCGACCGATCCCGCCTACAACTACTTCAGCGGCGGCTCAGCGATTGAGGACACCACGGTGACCGTCAACAACGTCCCCTCCTCCCTGCTCGTCGCCGGCACCAATGTCATCGCCGTGGAAATCCACCAGGCCAACAGCACCAGCAGCGACATCAGCATGAACCTCTCGCTCACCGCCACCCGCACCACCACCAGCACCCCGCTGACCCTAACCGGCAGCGGCGAGCGTCCGCTGCGCGTCCGTGCCTGGCGAAGCACCTCCGCCACCTGGAGCGCCATGAGCGAGGCCCTCTTCTACCTCGACAGTGCCGCCGCCACCCCCCTCAATCTCGCCTTCAGCGAAATCATGTATCATCCGGCCGACTCCACTGCCGCCGAAATCGCCGCCGGCTTCGCCGATCCCGATGAATTCGAGTTTATCGAGATCACCAACACCGGCACCACCCACGCCGATCTGCGCGGACTTTATATCTACGATGCGGTGAGGTTCGACTTCGACAATTCGATGCTAGATGCCACCCTCGCTCCCGGTGCCCGCCTGCTGATCGTCGCCAATCCCGCCGCCTTCGAGTTCCGGTACGGCTCCGGCCGTCCCATCGCCGGGGGCTACTCCGGCAACCTCGCCAACAGCGGCGAAACCATCACCCTCCAGGCCGCCGATGACTCGATCATCCGCCGGGTCAGCTACGCGGACACCGGCGACTGGCCGGCCGAGGCCGATGGCCTGGGCCACTCGCTCGTCGCCATCACCCCGGCGGATTTCAGCGCCGACGACGACCCCGGCCACTGGCGGCCATCCGCCACCATCGACGGCAACCCCGGCGACTCCGACGCCATCCTCTTTCCCGCCTGGCTCGCCTCCAACAATCAGACCGATCCCCACGCCGACCCCGACGGCGACGGCCTGAGCAACCTGATGGAATACGCCCTCGGCGGCAGCCCCGCCACCGACGACCGCGCGCTGACACCGCAGCTCACGTTCCAGGAATTCATCGTCGCTGGCCAGCCCGCCTCCTGCCCTGTGCTCACCCACCACCTGCGGTCCGGCGCAGACGACGCCATCGTCACCCTGGAAAGCTCGCTCGATCCAACGGGTGACTGGATCTCCGAAGCCATCCTCCTCAGCCGCACCCTTCATCCCGACGGCACCACCACTCTCGTTTACCAAGCCACGATCCCCACCAGCGCCGCCACCCGCAAATTCTGGCGCCTGCGAGCCCAGCTCCGGCAGTAGCAGGCACCGGCATCGTGGCACCGGCATCCTTACCTATCATATTTGCGAACATTCAAAGCGACTCCGGTGCTCCGTTCCGGATGCCGTCACTTTGAGCCACCACTCCAACGGCATGTTGCCCGTCATCTTCATCTGCCTCCTGTTTGCCTTCAGCCTGGTTTCCGGAAGGCTTGAAAAAACGATCATCGCCGCGCCGATCGTTTTCACCCTGGCCGGAATCCTGGCGTTTCCCATGACCGACCCGGCAATTTGGCGGATGGATGCGGGAGCCTTCCTGAAGTTGGCGGAAATCGGGCCG
The DNA here is from genome assembly GCA_021733795.1 of Akkermansiaceae bacterium. GTDB lineage: Bacteria > Verrucomicrobiota > Verrucomicrobiia > Verrucomicrobiales > Akkermansiaceae > Luteolibacter. The sequence continues at coordinate 3,963 of JAIPKB010000047.1, forward strand.
GTGCTTTGCCTCATCGTTTCCGGGCAGATCGGAGCGAGCATGTTCATCGCCGCATTGGTGGCCGGCCTGGCAGTGCAGGTGGGTTTCAAGGGTGCGGGCAAGCACAGCGTCGAGTTCGCGGAGGAATGGGGGCAGGTTATCAATCTATCGGTGTTTTTCCCGTTCGGCCTGATCATCAGCCGGGACCACGGGATGTTCAGTGCGGGTCCGTTCGTTTATGCGGTGCTCAGCCTGACGGTGGTGCGGATGCTGCCGGTGGCGATCTCGCTGGTCGGCTGTGGTCTCAACAAGGGGACCATCGCCTTCATGGGTTGGTTCGGGCCGCGGGGCCTGGCTTCGATCGTGCTGGGATTGGTTTATCTGGAGGCGGAAATCCACCTCCCCGGAGAACATGTCACCCGCCTGGCGGTGATGGCCACGGTTTTACTCAGCATCTTCGCCCACGGTCTGACCACGTCCCCCGGGATTCGGCGACTCGCCCGCCTCGGCGATCCGCCCGATCACAAAACCGCCGGTTGATCATTCACCCCGGATGCGGCGGAACCATGCGGCCCGGCGACTGGCAGGGTGTATCCGGCCCAACACCCGCTTTTCAATGCGGTTTCAACTTTTGCAGACTTTTTTATCAAGATCCCATGGGGCAGACAGGCGCATAGGCGGGTGACACCGCCGCCGTGCGATGTGAGCAACGTGGCTCACGCCCGCGGCGCGCGATGGCGGGAGGATTCCGTGAAGCGGCTGATCAGCTTGTTGACCACGGCGAACAACACGCCGGTGCTCCAGCCAAACATAAGCACCCCGGTGACCGCTTCGATCGAGCCGACGATCCGCCAATTTCCGGGCGGAATCACGTCGCCGTAGCCCACGGTGGAATAGCTCGTCGCAGAGTAGTAGAATGACGTGGAGAAATCTGCAAAACAACCGTACCAATGATAACACGCCGCCCACGCGAGAATCTGCAAGATATGCATCACCAACAGCCCGAAGACCAACCGGGAGAGAATCCAGAATGTTGCGGGCAGGCTGCAGTGCCGCTCCGCCGGGACGATACGACCAAGCCACCGCAGACCGATCACCGTCCCCAGGCCATGGATGACGACGCAGACGGAAACGAGGGATAAGAGAATCAGTAGGAGTTTGAACATCGCGTGGATGGGAACAGTGAATCCAATCCATCCGGCGCAGGCTGCGCCGGAGGCGATTCAGGGCGCGGGGGGCCGTCGGTCATCACTCAATGCTTCGGCGGGCCGGGCAGGATCGGGACTTCGCAAAACGTCAGTGCGGCGATGCCGTTCGTTCCGAGCAGCAGATTCTTCTGGCTCCAAGACCGCTCGTCGAGATAGCTGATGGATTTCGCCGCAGCGCCGTCCTTCAGCTTGAGAGTCACGAGATTCCCGTTCACGCGGCCTGACACAACCTTGCCCTTTTCGCCATCGAGCTGGAATTCACTCACCAAATCCGCGAACCAAATCACCGGTTGGTCAAACTCCAGCACGATCTCGTCCCGCTTGTTGCCCGGGTAGTAAACCTGCCTGAGATTGGGTGCTGTGATCGAGACGTCGGTCTTCCCGCCATAGAAGTCGCGCTCGATCAATGGTTGAATCAAGCGCGCGAATTCGCTCCACCCGACCAGCGGGAAGTGGCATGGCCCCGGCGGGTCGATCCCGAGGGTGGACATGACGTCCATGTTGGAATACAGGCTCGACAAGGTCCGCTGCTTCTCCCGCAGCATGTTGCCGTTGCCGCCCCCCATGCTGCAGGAGTTCGGCCAGATTTGATAGAGGTAGTAGTGCCGGAGATTCGGGAAATCCTGCTTCCAGGCCGCGGACATGTCAATGAAGTATTTTTGATAGGTCTCCCAGCCGTAACCGCCGTCGGGACCAGCCGACCCCTGATCGTTTTCGCCCTGGTGCCACAAAACGGCGCGAATGCCGTGGGTGAGCTTGGCCTGCCGGACGCGCCACAACAGGCGTCCGTAGATCGTCTCGAGATCCTCCGGGGTTTCCGGATTCCGCTGGTGTTGGTCGATCCGGGTGCCGCCCACCGCGCCATTGATGATGAAGATCGGAACCTGCTGGCTCTGCAACAGGTTCTTGGCGAGTTCCATCCCCCACCAACCGAGCTCGGAGGTGTGTTCTGGTTGGGCCTTCCAGACCGGGTTGCTCCACAGATTCTGCGTCTCTCCCGCACGGTAAAACCTCGGCTGGGCATAGCTGCGGATCCATTCATTGGTCACCGTGGGAGACTTCTCGCCGGTATCCGTCGCCAGCGCGTTGGATTGGCCGTCGATGAGATAGGCGTCGCCACAGACCAGATTGCCGGCCTGGTGCAGGATCGTCTCGGCCCCACCGGTTTTGGCTCCAAGTTCGACTTTGTATTTGATCAACCCAGGTTTGAGCTTGGCCGTGAATGCGTAGGTGTTCTCCGCCGTGGGTTGCTGGTCCAAGGTCTGGATCAGCTTGTCGTCGGCATAAAGCTTCAGGAACAACGTGTCTGCGGCCCGCGCGAGCGTCCCATTGCAGTAGAGCGTGCCCTCGTTGTGGTCGTCGCGGGCATAGAACTGGTTGTCCTCCGGCTTTTCATCCTGGGCGGGAGTCCGCTGGACCCAGGCATCGTTTTTCGGCTCGGTGACCAGGATCCTGGCGGATGCGGTGGTCGGCGTGCCACCGTTGCTGATGGTCGCCGTCACGGTCATCACCCCGCTGTTCTGGGCGCGATAGAGAATCAGCGACCCCGGCTCAAGCTGTTTGATGACCGCGAGACCGGTGACTCCGCAGTCCCACTTGAAGTCCCCTGCCCCGCTCTCCAGCATGGCGTCCAGGTTGGCAATCTCCGGCTCCACCTTGATTGTCGTGCGCCCGTCCCACGTCGCCGGCGCCTTCAAGGTGAAGACAGGTTCGGCGATGCCTTCCTTGACCGTGATCGCGATGTCCGCCGTTTTCACGCCACTCTGATAAATCGCCTTGCATTGGAGGGTCGCCGTCTCATCCCCGGTGACCCGTCCGGCATCGAATTCGAAACGGAAACGATCGATCGCCACCACCACCTCCCGGCCGCCGCGGGTGAGCGTCCAGTAAACTTTCAGCGCCCCTCCCGCCGTTGCGGTGAGTGTAACGGTCTTGCCTTCCGCAATGGTGAGCCTGGTCTTGGAAACGGAAAACTCGTTGCCCGGTTGGACCACCGGACCGACCAGCGTCTGGAGCGGCTTCTGGTTTTCATATTCCATTCTGATCCAATCGGCGGAGCGCGCCACCCGGGAAATACGGGCCTCGTCAATGTCACCGACGAAGTCGTAGTTGTTATACCAGCCGCCGATCCACAGTCGCCCGGGGCTCTTGATGTTGAGCAACGGATTGCTCTCGCCGTCCAACTTGCCGTTGATGTAAAGTTTGCCGTCTTTGCTGCTGTAGGTGTGGGCGACGTGAATCCACTCACCCATCGGCAGCGTGCTCTTGCCGGCCACGTCGGAAAAATCGCTGTCGATATGGATGTGCGGCGGGCTACGGAACTGCATGCGCACCTTGCTGCCGCGATTGCCGCCCTCATTGCCCCAGCCGATGATGGTGGAGTTGGATACCTCCGCGCGGAACCAGGCCTCGGTACTGTGGGAGCCGTCCCCGGACGGGTAGTTGGGGATCTTGTCGCCGCAAAACACGCCCATCTTGCCCGGGAAGTGCCGCGCCTTGCCGATCATGCCGGGCGTGGTCGTGGTGCCCTTGTCCTCGGATTCAAGCGTGCCCACCTCGTCTTTCACCGCCTCGCCCAAATGCCACACGCTGGCGTAACCGTTGGACGCGTTGAACACGGCGGCTCCGTTTGACTCGCTTGCCGCACCGGCTTTGCCCCAATGCAGCTTGAGTGGCTGGATCGCATTGCCTTTGATGAGCGGGATCCGCACCCAAATGCTGGCAACGCCATGCGCGGCATCCCATTCCTCCACCTGATAGGCCAGCGCCTTGCCATCGGTCGAAAAGCGCAGGTCTTCGCCGCCCGGCATGGCCTGGCTGAAGTCGAACCAGTCCTGGTGCAGGCGCACCAGCACGGGAAAGTCCTTTATCACCGCCGAGGCCGGCAGGTTCGCGCCTTCGGGGGTGGTCAGGATGGCGATGGATCCCGTGTGCTGCCAGCCCGGGTATTGAGCGGAAGCGGTTCCGAGCAGCACCAGCAGTGCGGCCTTGCCGATCATCAGTTGCTTAATCATGTGTTTCATATTCTAGCGTTCTTTGGAGGCCTGCGGATCCGGCAAACCCACCGGCAACGCCAGGTGTCGCTGGCGGGTGAAGCTGCCGGTCTCGCTCACCTGCGGCTCCCCGCCCGGGCGGACGAGATGCTGCGCAGTTCCGGATGAGTGGTCGCGGCTTCGATCGCGCGGATCCCGTCTTCCACGGCACCGACTCTCATGTTGTTGAGTTCGCCTTTCGGGAATTTTCCTTCTTCGCATTCGGTGTTGAATTGGGCGATGAGTTCCTTCAGGCCGGGGATCGCCTCGCGGGCGGCCGAACCATACCTGACGATTTCCTTCACGATCTCGCCGGTGCGCCGTTCGCTGCCGTGGCCGCCTTGGGATTTGGCCAGCTGGACTCCCGCCAGGATGCCCTCCTTGAAATTATATTTCGTCAAGGCCTTGAATCCACCCATCCGGATCTCATTGCTGAACATCGTGTCTGCCGGGCTCGGCGTCATCACCGCGGCCAGGATGTCCGGCGCCAGCGCCTGCACGTCCTCCACCGTGAGCTGGTTCTCAAAGAAGCCTCTCAGCGTGGCCCGCGCCATGCCATCCGCATTCGTGGATACCGCCCGGATCGCCGGATAGCGCAGCTTGGAATCACTGCTCTGAACGGCATCCTTCAACTGACCCGCGAACAAGGCGGCGGCCAGTTGACCATGAGTGAGCTGGACCGGATCGGCCCAGTTGATCGGTTTGAGTGGCTCCGTGGTCTGGGCAACCGCCTTGAGCACCTCGGGAACCGCAGGTTTCGCCTCGCCGCCCATATCCCTGATGGCCTTCGCCGCCTTGTAGCGCAACCAGCGGTCATCGTGCTTGAGCAGGCGGACGAACACCGGCAAGGCGTCCTGGCTCTTGAGGTTGCCGAGCGTCTCGCAGGCTCCCTGCCGGGCATGCGCATCCGGGCCCTCCGCCATGCGGATCAGCTCGGGCTCCATCGTTTTCGCTTCCGGCCGCTTGGCCAGTTCCTCCGCCGCCCAACCGCGGACGATGGGCGACCAGTCGCGAAATGCCATCACCAGTTCCTCGGCCGTCATCTTCTTGCGGTCCAGATCGAACCGTCCCGAAGCGCCCACCGCCGCCGCTTCCTTCTTGCTCAACCAGATCGACTGGTCCGCGTCCCGGCCGGTTAGGAAAATCTTCTTCAACGGCAGCGAATAGGTGAGGACATAGGTGGCGTTCGGGCTCAGGCCGGAGTAGCTACTGTTGCCATAGTAGGTATCATCGTCGGTCGCGCCGGCACCGTATTGCTCCCCGCCGTCGTAGGTGAACGACCCGTCGCAGCGCCGCACCAGATCGAAGTGCCAGGAGGCCTCCTTGAAAAAGGCGGCCACCGCTTCAGGACCGCCGACATTCGCACCCAAGGCGCCCCACAGGTAGCTGAACCCCTGGCCGGTGTGCCCGCATTCCCGGCTCTGGTGAGCGGCCGTGGCCATTTTGGCGAAGAACTGGGCGTCCGCGCTCCGCTGCCCCTGCAGGCCGAACAACATGGCGGACATCGCGCACTTGCCGTTGTTGTCATGGTACGGCCACGGCTCGTGCTCGCCGTAGGGAATCGCTCCCTTGTCCACAAAGTAGGCGAAAAACTTGGCGGCACGCTCGATCGCGGCATCGATTTCAGGATCCTTCAAGCCGCATTTCCGGCCCATGACAATGCCGATGTTGGCCGACAGCCCCGCCTGGTTCACCGGGCCGTAGGGTGGCACCGATCCGTGCCGTTTGCCATCGGGGGTGAGCGCGGAGAACCCATGCCCGAAGGTGCCATACATGCCCTGTCCCCGCGCGAGCGTGAGCGTGATTTCATTGATCGCGTGCCGCACTTTCTTATCGCCGGTGAGCAGGTAATACTCGCTCAGGAACATGTTCCGGTAACCCAAGTCCCAGGCCGACCCGTTCGTCTTATGCTGCAGGTCGAGGGTGGTCGGTCCCACCTTGTAGGCAAAATCCCGGATCATCGGCAGGTACTCGGCTTTGCCGGTGGCCAGCAGCGCGAGACCGTTGATCACCCCATGCCAATTGTCCTGCAGCGGCTCCTTCGCCAGCGCTTCGCAAGCTTCGTCGAAAATCCGCTTGGATTTATCGCAATTGTAAGGTGCGGTATCGGCGTAGGTTCCCATCACCCGCAACTTGAGTTGCCGTTCCTTGGTCTCGCCCGCCCGCCAACAGGTCAGCTTGAGAACCCCTCCATTGGCTTCCTTCTCGGCTTCCTGAATCGCCACCGCGAAACTCTTGCGGGCATCGTCGGTGAATGGTTTGCCGCCAACCCCGAGGATCACGTCGTCCACTTCCACCACCCCGTCCGCTGGCGACTTCGCTCCGACATGCGTGACCAGGATCTGCCGACTCGACGCCGTGGTCCGCCCCTGCAGGCTGTCCAGATAGGTCGCCGGCTTGGTGTAGATCCAGCCGCGAAGCCCGGTGGAGCCCAGGTTGTAGGTCCGCTTGCGGTCAACGCCGCGGTCTTGGGTAAGGTCCGGTGGCCCTTGCGGCTCGGCAGCGAGTACGCTGCCAGTCATCATCAGGGCGGCCAAACAGCCGTATAGGGCCAATGTAGTCGTTTTCATGGTGTTTGTTTATGGTTGAAGTCAATGCGGTAAACGAAGGCGTGGCGGCACGGTTGTTCGCGCGGAACCGAGAGCGTGAGTCCGGCATCGGTTTGTTGCCATTTCACTTCCTCACTCGAGCCCAACATGCGAACGCCGGCGATGGTCTTGTCGGACAATCCTTGCTTGCCCAGCGCCCTGACCAAGACCTCCGGTTCAGGCCAACTCAGGCAAATCGCATAAAGCGAATCCGCCTTCGACGTGAAGCGGATCTCGACTGGGGCGGCTGGCTCCTTAACCTGGTCCTGCCCGGGTTTCGGTGGCGGTCCATCGCGAAAGACCCGCCACGGCGATGTTCCGTAGATCGCTTCGCCGTTGGTTTCCAGCCACTTCCCGACCTCCAGCAAGCGGTCGACGCACGCCTGGGGAATGAGCCCCTCTGGAGTGGGGCCGACGTTGAGCAGGTAATTGCCGCCCTTGCTGACGATGTCCACCAGGCGGCTCACGATCTCCTTGGGTTCCACCCAATTGTGGTCGTTGCGATTGAAGCCGAAGCTGGTGTTCATCGACGCCGGGTTCTCCCATTCGAAGCCCAGTAATTGGTCGGCGATCTCGTTGTCACCGGTCGAGATGTAGTCGCAATGAGGGGGCGGGATTTTGGCCGGAAAGCGGCACCCTTGGATCCGGCTGTTCAACACGCACTCCGGACGCAGTTTCCGGATGCTCTGGTAAAGTTCCTCGACTTGCGCGTCGCTCTTCATGTCGATCCCGTCGAACCAAAGCAGGTCGGGCCGGTAGTTGGCCAGGAGTTCCTCGATCTGCGGCTTCGCCAAGGTGGCGAAGTAGGTGTCGAAATCCTCCTTTTTCGAATCCGGGAAATCCCAGACATTACTCTGCTTGTAACGGTTGCCGGGCCCCTGCGGCCGGTACCAATCGCGGTCGATCGAATAATAGCAGCCAAACCGGAGCCCGGAGTCACGGCAGGCCGCCACCAACTCGCCGGTCACATCCCGCTTGAACGGCGTGGCGTCGACGACGTTGTAGGGCGTCAACCGGGACTTGAACATGCTGAAACCATCGTGGTGTTTGGTGGTCAGCACCATGTATTTCATGCCCGCCTTTTTCGCGATCGAGGCCCAGGCCTTGGCATCGAATCGAGTCGGCTTGAAGCTTTTCGCCAGCAGCGCATATTCTTGGGCGGGAATCTTTTCGGCATACATCACCCATTCGGAATACCCGGTCGCGCGGACGGTATCCTTCCACACCCCGCCGGGGATCGCGTACAGCCCCCAGTGGATGAACATCCCAAACCTCGCCTCACGCCACCAGCCGATGCGCTCCTCCCGGGTCATTTCACCCTCCCGCTGGCTGGCGGAGGCCGCCGGGGGCGCGGGGGACGGCTCTTGCGCAGGTGCCGCCCACAAAGCCCCGGCCGTCATCCCCGCCACGGCAGACACGAAACATTTCCTGGCAACTGGGGGCCTTCTCATCAGACTCGGGATTCTTGGTTTCATCGGCGCGGAAGGATGAATACGGCCCGTCCCCCGCAATCACACACATATTTTCCGGCAAACTGGCCAACTATTTACCCTGGTTCGTGACACGCTGCCGGCAGGGTGTCACCGAACCGCCGGAGACTGGAGTCGCTCAACCCAAACCGCCCACGATTTTCCCTACTGGTGTGTCGGCCCGGTCGGTCGGCGTCCACGCGAGCATCATTGCTGCCAGCCCCATGCCCCACAACCCGACCGGTTCCCATGGCCGGTGATAGAGAATATGCGCCATCGCCAGCATCGCCGGAACGGCTGCCGGGGTCAGCCAGCCGCAGGCCAAATCCAACAACCGCCGCTGCTCCCCGCGACTGGCGGCGGCAGTGAACCGGGTGGCCAGGGAATCTGGCGATGAGTCCCCGGCCAACTCGTCGCGGTTTGACCGATCCGGCAGGGCGCGTGCAAGCTGGGCCAACCAGTGCTGGCGACACCCGACGCGCGAAGTTCACGTTTTTTCTATTGATTCGAACTGGTGTCGCAATGTATGAGGTCGCGCGCAGGCTGAGATCGCCCCCGAAACGAGACCGCCGGACCTGTCACACAATTCACCACACAATTCACAAAAAGGAAGGATTTCACCAATGGCAGTCACACCAAGCAAAGATTACAAGCGCCGTGAGCGCGAGCAGCGGAAGTTGGATAAACGCATGGCTCGCGAAGCCGCGAAAAAACAAGAGCTCGCGGACCAGCAGGTCGCCGCACAGGCCGCCGCCGAGGAGGCGGTAAAGCAGAGCGAGGCAGACCTTCAGGCCAAGCTGGAGGCGGAGTTCGAGGCAGAACTCGAGGCCGAGCGCAAGTCCCAGAAGGTTGCTTGATCTGCGGCCGTGCTTTCGAATGTTTCTGATGGCCACACGCCGGGGCGTTCCAACACACCGGGCAACTCGGCCTTCGGTGTGGAGTTCGCCGCCGGTGAATTGGTTTGATGCCAACCCTGCTACAGTGGCTTCTGCGCCCGTATCCGGTAAGCTTCCAGGTCGCCGGAATTGATGCCATCGGCGGGAACCAGTTGGTAATGGCGCTCCTCTACGGTTTTCACAAGCCCGGCTTCGTCGACGCAAAGCTCGAAAATGGCAATTTCCGAGTCATCCATGAACTGGGCGGAAATCGCCCGGCACGATAGACCAGGAAACTTTTCAACACAACAGGCGATGTCCTGCTTGGCCTGGACGGTGGAGAGTTGGTCGCTCCCGCCCTTCGCCTGTACCGGAACGATGTATTGGCAACCGTAGCGACCAACTCAACGCGGGTGAAAGGAATCGCCGTCAACCCCTTCTTGTGGAATTGGAAAAACAAGTCGGCGATGAGCGACTGATAACGATTCAACGGTTTCGGTTTCATTGGATGCGCATTCCTAACTGGGACAACCGCTCGACTTCGGTCTGTTGTTGGGTGCGTTTACGGGCACCGCTCTTGCGATCACGTCTTTGGATAGGAACATCGATCTCCAGATGAAATGCGGCCCGCGACATATCCATTGCGAGCAATGCTGAATGCCCCAGGGGAATTGCGTCCGCCGGACGTTGGGGAATCACCCCCATCGCGGAAATTAGCGACGACGCCACGGCCCGGGCCAGCGGAGGTGGGACCGCATTGCCAATCTGGCGTGCGCCGTGCCACTTAGTCCGGTGGAAACGGAACCAATCCGGAAAACCATGAAGCCGGGCCATTTCCCGCACGGTGATGCAACGGGGAAATCGGTAGTGAATCGGGCGGGGACTGGTAAACGCACCCCTGGCCGCGTCGGTGCCCGCCCTGAGTGTATTTGAAACTCCGCCGGGGGAGAGCTTGAAAAAACGGGAGATTGGCTCCACCGAGCCAGGATCAGTCTCGGAAAAACGCAATCGGGAAATCTCCGAATGCAGGGTGCGTGCGCTGGACGTCAGGACTTCCTGATTCCACAGGCGCGGATAACTAGAATGCCATGCTTCCGCGAAGAGATCCACTGCTACGGGACGTTTCAGCTTTCTGGCTTGCTTTACAGTTTGCATCTGGTTCACACGAACAGTAACATCAATTCCTGATTCGTCGATCTTTTTCTTCTTGGATGGCCGGAACTTGCCTGGTTCCGGCCGCTACCGCAGCAACGCCATGATCGGTTGCGGCCAGAAACCGAGGACCAGCACGGCAAATGTGAGCACGGCGATGCACCCCTTGCTGATCGGCGGCAGCATGATCGGCGGAGCCCCTTCGTTCGGCTCCGTCCACCAGACGGCGCGGATCACCTTGAAATAGTAGTAAAAACCCGCCCCCGCGGCGATGATCGCGATGGCCACGCCCCACCAGAGGCCGGCTTTCACGGCGATCGCAAACACCAGAAACTTGCCGATGAAGCCAGCCGTCAGCGGCACGCCCGCCAGCGAGGCGAGCAGCACGGTGAGCGCCAGTGCCAGCCGCGGATGGGTCTTGCCCAGTCCGTTGAAGTCCCGGATCTCCTCGCCATCCCGCTGGACCCGCACCTGCGACAGAATGAAAAACACTCCGAGCGTCATCAGCAGATAGGTGGCCAGATAGAACGACACCACGCCCGCGGCATTGAGCCCGGCCACGGTGTGCACGCCGGCCGCCAGGGCCAGCAACAAGAACCCGGCGTGGGCGATCGACGAATAGGCAAGCAGCCGCTTGAAGTTGGTCTGTGCGATCGCCGCCAGATTTCCGAACAGCAGGGTGGCCGCCGCCAGCACCAGCAACAACCCGAGCACCGGCCTGGCGGTGAGTTCGCTGCCGAGAAACGGCTCCAGCACCCGGATCAGCAGGATGAATCCCGCCGCCTTGCTGCCCACCGAGAGAAACGCGGTGGTCGGCAGCGGCGCGCCTTGATAGACATCCGGAATCCAAATCTGCATCGGCACCGCACCCACCTTGAATCCCAACCCCACGAGCAGCAACGCGATCCCGAACAACAATGGCGTCCGTTGGATTTCCGCACCCCGGCCATCGCCGAGCATGCCGCTGATGGCATCCAGATTCATGGTGCCGGTGGTGCCGTAGATCCAGGCGATGCCATAAACCAAAAACCCGGTGCTCAGCGCTCCCAGAATCAGATATTTCACCCCGGCTTCCAGCGAACCCACGCTCCGCCGCAGATAGGCCACCATGATATAAAACGTGATCGTCACCAGTTCCAGCGCCACAAAGGCCACCGCCAGATCCCGCACCGAGGCCATCCACATCATCCCCGCACAGGCAAATACCGGCAGCGCGTAATACTCGCCCGTCCCGGCCTCCAGGCCCGGTTGGGCGGTGTAACGCGCCAGAATCCGCCGGTGATCCACCGCCATCAACACCACCAGCAGCGTACACAACACCGCAAACCCCTTGTAAAACCGCGCCAGCGAGTCAAACTCCATGAACTGCCACAACGGCCACTTGGCCCAGCCCGCCTCAGGCTTGGCATCCGGCCCGATCACCATGAACGTCAGCCCGAGAATGATCACCAGGCCGACCGAGGCGGCCAACCCGACCCAGGCTTTGCGTTGGGACGGGACAAAGGCCTCGGCCAGGAGCAGGACAAGACCCAGGCAGACGGTTAGAGCTTCCAGATAGTAGGCGGGCATGGTGAGGGGAAATTCTAAATTCTAAGCAATGAATTCTAAACGGAAGGGCACTCGGAAAATGGAATTCTTGGTTTCGGATTCAGGGCTGGTGATTTGATGCTTTATTTCAGCAGGTTGAGCAGCAGATTCGGATAGAGGCCGACGGCGAAGAGGGTGACGACGAGGAGCAGGGCGGGAACCCGCTCGGCAAAGGTCATGTCCGGAGCGGACACGGTGGCTTTCACCGCCGGTCCCTGGAAAATATTACGGTAGGCACGGAGCATGTAGATGGCGGAAATGACCACCCCCCAGACCGACAGAATACAGGCAATCTGGACCGGCCCCAGACCCGCCGTGCCATCATAGCTCCTGAAGGCGGCGAGAAACACCAACACCTCACCCGCGAAATTTGCCAGGCCGGGCAGCCCGATCGAGGCCATCGCCGCGATCCCGAACAGGAATGCCAGTCCCGGCGCGGATTTCGCCAACCCGCCCAGGTCCTCGAGATCCAGACTACCGGTCGCCCGCTCGATCCGGTCCGCCAACCCGAACAGCAGGGCGATCGACACCCCGTGGGCGAACATCAGCACCACCGCCGCCGGTCCGGCAAGATCATTGCCCGGCATCGCGATCAACGCGGCGATGGCCAGGAAAATGTAGCCCATGTGCATCACCGAGGAGTTGCCCAACATCAGGTCCAGCCGCTTCTGGGAAATCGTCACGTAGCCGACCCACAGCACATTTCCTAACAACAAAACCAGCAGCGGCGTGAGCCACGCGTGGAGCCCCTCCGGCACCAGCGGCACGGCCAGCCGCAGCAACCCGTAGAGCCCGAATTTCTTCAGCACTCCGGCGTGCAGCATCGTCACCGGAGCCGGGGCGCTGGCGTAGGCCGGGGCCGCCCAGGAATGGAATGGAAACAGCGAAACCAGGGTGCCGAAGCCCACCAACAGCAACCCGGCAATGCCCCGCTGCACCCCGGGATCGATGGCGGGGGCGGCGGCCAGCATCTGGTTCATGTCAAACGTGCCGGTGACATTCGCCAGCCAGACCAGCCCGGCCAGCAGCACCATCGACCCGAGTCCCAGATAGATGGTGATTTTCCAAGCGGCGGTGCGGCGGTCGCCGCGACCGAGGATCCCGATCATCAGAAAGGTGGGAATCAGCGCCAGTTCATGAAACGCGAAGAAAAAGAACAAGTCCGTGGCGGCAAAGGCCCCCAGCGCACCGGCGGAAATGAGCAGCAGGGAGCCGTAGTAAAGCACTTCCCGACCCGCCGGAGCCCGCCCCGCCAGCACCGCCGCAAACGTGACGATCACCGTGAGCAGCACCATCACCAAGCTCATGCCGTCGGGAAACCCGAAGGCCAGGTGAATCGCCGGCTGTTCCAGCACCGGCACCGAAAACGTGGTCCAGGCGTGGCACGGCCCCTGGCCGACGGCCACCAGCCCCACCGCCAGATTGATCGCGGTGGCTCCGATGGTTGCAAGCCGGGCGGGCGCACCCAATAAAATCGCCAGAAACGCGGCGATTGGCAGAAAAACAAGGATGGGCGTGAGCATATGCGTGGAGGATGTGCACCCCCCCGACAATTTACGGAAGAGTGGTGGGCTGGCCAGAAATAGCCCGGCCGGAGCTTGGGGAAAAGCCAAAAAACCAAAAATCAACGGCTATTTCGTATCGCCGTATCGCTGACAGGGCCCTAGGGTTGCCCCGCACCCCGTGCCACCATGGAGCCCCATCCGCAGCGCAAACCCAATGGCAGTTCGCTGGAAACCATCCTCGCGGAGCTGGTCCAACGCCTGCTCGGAGCGGCAACCGCGGGTCCCGCCTTGAACGCCCGCCCCCACCACAGCCGCCAGCGGTTGGACTTGATGGAGTTGGCGGCCCTGGGCCGACCGGCTCCCGAGCAACTGGTGCGGGACCTGATCGCCAGCGGGACCTGCGAACTTCCCGCCAGTGTCCCGCCGTTTGATTGGCCGTCCGCACCTCAAGTCGACTGGCCAGCGGAAACCACCGCCGCCTTGGAGGATTGGCGGCACCAACAAAAGGTCCTGGAAAAACTGCGAAACCTCGCGGCGGATGCAGCCACCTATCAGGAAGATCACGGGGAAAACGTACTGGCCATCGGCTTTCCGCTACTCAGCGTGCCGCCTGCGGAAAGCCGGCGGTCCAGCCGGCACCGGCAATCGCGGATCCTCGCACCTCTGGCGTTTCTGCCGCTCACCATGCGGGTACGCAGCAGAGCCCGCCCCGGTCTCACCCTCAACCTGCTGCCACCCGGTCCAGGCCGCTTGGTGCCCAATGAGCTGCTCTGCGCGCTGTTGGAACGCGAGAGCGGAACCTCCTTGGATTGGGAAGACTACGACGACGACCCCGCAGACCCGTGGCTGGAACTGGGGGAGATCATCCGGCGGATCCGCAGGGTGGCCGGAACCTCCACCTGGCTGGCCGACGATTGGGACGGCAGCCTGCTGCCCGTTCCGCGGTCGGACGCGCTGCCAGCCGACACCTGCCTGTTGGCCGGCGCCGTGCTCGGGTTGTTTCCCATGCACCAGTCCGGCGTGTTGCGGGACTTGGAATGGATGCGAGATCAACCGACCGCCGTGGGCCAGCCCGCGACCCGCTTGCTGGATGCCCGGGCCCTCCGGGAAACCACCCGAAGCGGACCATCCGCTCCCACCATCGAGGCCAATCACCACCTCGCGGCCCAGGATGAAACCCGGTTGGTCGCTCCTGCCGATCCAAGCCAAACGACCGCCGTCTGGCGCGCCCGGCACACGGAAGTCCTGGTGATGCACGGACCACCCGGCACCGGCAAATCACAAACCATCGTCAACATCATTGGCGACCACCTCGCCCGCGGCGAGCGGGTGTTGTTCGTCAGCGACAAGCGGACCGCACTTGACGTGGTGAAAAACCGTCTCGACGCGCTTTCCCTGGGCCACCTCTGCGGCGTGGTCCATGATGCCGCCGCCGACCGCAACGACCTCTATCGCGCCCTGCGCCAGCAACTGGATGGACTCGCGGAGTCACTGCCGTCCGCCGATCCCGAAGCCGCCTGGCAACAACTCCAGGAACCCTGGAAAGCCATCCGCTCGCAGTTGGCGGACTGCTTTCATGCCCTGCATGCGGCCGATTCCACCGAGGACTCGTTTCACCAACTCGTTGCCCGCTGGCTGGACGTCCGCAATCAAACCCAGGAACCTGGGACCGATTGGCCGCAGGGATATGACCTGACGGATTTCGAACCCCAACGCGCCGCACTCGGGGAAACGTTGCGAAGGGCCGTAAGGGCCGGATATGCCGACCACCCGCTCCGCGAATGGCCGTTGGCCACCCCGGACCGGATCGCGGGTCTGAATCCCGATCACGCGGCCACCACCCTGGCCGAAACCATGGCGCACGCCGCGGCAGCCGATGCCGCCCGGGAGCATGGCGCCGGATTGCTGGACCCGGCCGCGCTGGCACTGGCGGATTTCCCGCAAGCCACGCGGCAGTTGCGCGCCACCGCACTGGACCTCGGAGATCTCATGCCGGCGGCGGATCCCGAGTTGTGCGCCCGCTATGCAGAGGCCGATCCGACCACCCTTGAGGCCTATCAACAACAAGCCGAACGCCTGTCCAGTTCGGTGGTGGCTCTCGTCGATACGCCGCTGGACATCGAGTTGTTTGGTGCCCTGACCCCGGACGGGAAATCCCTCACGGTGATCGACCGCCGCCTCGCGGATATCCGGAAATGGAGCGAAGCCCGGGGACTGCGGCGATGGTTCCGCCTGCTTGATGCCGGGGCGGCCCGGCGGGCGCTCGCGCCGCTGGGATTGAACCTCGGGGAAACCGAGGCGACCCGTGCGATCGCTTTCTATCAGGCATTGCGCCTGCGGTTGAACCTCAGCCGGGAACTCACCACCAGCATCGGTGCCATGCCCGGCGATGATACTCTCGCCAGAAGCTGGCGGGCCCGGCGGATGCTCGCCGAAACCCTGTTGCGGTTTGCTCCAGGCACCTTGCTGGCGGACTGTGGCCGGATCATTCGCCAGGCGTTGGTGGACCCCCTCCAACTACCGGGGCTGCCCGACCGTTTGAGCGGTGCCGCCAACCGGTTGGAGCATGGCACCGCATGGTGTCACGAGGTGCTAGCCTGCGGGTTTTTGGCCGCGCGGGCGGAACCCGGCCTGGCGGCGGCCATCCTGCGGGGCACCCGCCTGACCGAACTGACCCTGGCCTGGTCACCGCGGCTGGCCGGCGTGCCGGACCTCTCCCGCATCCAGGAGCTGCTCGCCGCCATGCCCGCTGCCCTCGCCGCCGCCGCAAGCCACGCGGCCCGCTGCGGCAGCACCTGGGAGTCCGCCTGCCCCACATTCACCGCCGCCGCTCTATCCACCCATCTCCGGCAACGCCTCGCCGCCAGTCCCGCGCTTATCCGCCTTGATGCCACGGCGATGGAGGCCGCATGGGCCACCCTGCGGGAACTGACCGCCGCCCGCCGCCGCTGCGTGGGCGACCAAATCCGCGCACTCTGGCTGGAGCGCCAACGCCAGCGGCTGCTCACAGGTACCGGCACCCGGATGGGCCCGGCCGGCAGTACCCTCCGCCAACGTCTGTTCATCCGCGGCGTCCGGGCCCTCCGCATGCGCACGATGATCGCCGCCGGCCACGGCACCGAAGGCGGTGACCCGCTTTTCGACCTGTGTCCGGTCTGGCTGGCGTCCCCCGCCACGGTGGCCCAGATCATGCCTCGTGCGCCGCTGTTTGATGTCGTGGTGTTCGACGAAGCCTCCCAATGCCGCCTCGAGGAAACCCTGCCCGTGCTCCTGCGCGCCAAACGGGTGGTGATCGCCGGCGACTGCCAACAGCTCCCGCCCACCCGCTTTTTCGAAGCCGGAATCCAGCCGGCTGAAACGTCATCCGTGGTCGCCGACGAGGACTCCTTGTTCGAAAAGCGCCAACTCGAAGCGGAAGACCTGCTCAGCGCCGCGTTCAACGTGGAAGCGGAAGAAGTCTTCCTCGATGTCCACTACCGCTCCTGCCATGCGGGTCTCATCGCCTACTCCAACCGCGCCTTCTATCAATCCCGGCTGCAGACGATCCCGCCCGCGTTCCACCGCCACCCGTCCGCCCCGGCGATCGTGTTGCATGAAACCAACGGCATCTATCAAAACCGGACCAACCCCGATGAAGCCGCCCGGATCGTCGGCCTGGTTCAACTGCTGCTCGACGACCCCCGGCCGCCGTCCATCGGCATCGCTTGTTTCAACCTGCCCCAGCGCGACCTGATCCTCGATACCCTCGAAGCGCGCGCCCCCGCCGATCCCGCATTTCACCGGGCGCTCGCCGCCGCCCGCTCCCGGCACGGCGAAGCCGCCTTCGAAGGCTTGTTCGTGCGCAATCTGGAAAACGTCCAGGGTGACGAGCGGGACGTGATGCTGGTCTCCACCACCTTCGGCCCCGATCCGGACGGCAACTTCCGCCGCCACTTCGGCGCGCTCAATCAACCCGGCGGCGGCCGGCGGCTCAACGTGCTGGTGACCCGTGCCCGCCGGCAAATCCATGTGGTCACATCCATCCCGCGCAGCGAGTTCACCTCCCTCACGCCCGCTCCAACAGGGACCCTCCCCGGCGGCCGCTACCACCTCTACGCCTACCTCGCCGCCGCCAACCCGCTACCTGCGGACCCGCCTCCAGCGACCCCGCCCGCGGGTCCGACCGGCCACCCCCTCGCCCGCAGTTTGGAACACCACCTCGGTTTTCTCCCCCATGCGGACCTCGGCAGCCCCGGCTTGCGGGTGGATGTGGCGCTCGATCTAACAACGGCCCGTCCTCCCGCCAGCACCGCGATCCTGATCGATTTCGGCCGCCATTCAACCGCCGGCGATCCGGTTGCATGGGATCAGTTCCGCCAGGAAATGTTGGATTCCGCCGGGTGGACCCTGCGCCGCGTCTGGAGCACCGACCTGTTCCGCCGACCCGAAGCCACCGTCGCCGCCTTGGTTTCACGGTGAGAGGGAAGCCCAGGGCACCAGTTTATCTTGGAAATACCAATCAAACGGGCCGCCCCCCATCTCCAGCGCCCGCTCTTTAATGCCAGTAGGGCCTGTGCAACATCCATCTCCGGAAGGGAGCATCACCCTTGACAAAATGCAGCCATTTTTCAATCTTGCTTTGACAACCATCTGTGACTGTTCTATAGAACATCCAAGCGATGGTGTTTGCTGGCATCCCAAGTTGCCTGCCGGATACCCGTCTTTGCCCGCGAAACATTGAATAATCTTCAACAGGTCAAATCCTCGCTCGAAGCCATCGGTTACCGCGCCGAATGGTTTTCCGAGTCCGTGGGGTTGTGGACGGAACCCGAACGGCAGGTGGCGTTGGTAGCTCATTCCCGGTTGCCGCGCGATTTGCGCACGGCAGCGTTCGCGGTTTATGAGGGCGACCTCACGCCCGGCGGAGCCTTTCCCTTGGTCAGGGCCACCGGTGCCGCCCTGGTGATCGGAATTTCCCGGGATGGCTGGCGTGCCTCGCGGGTGGGCCAGGACGGTCTTCATCACTTGCATGGCGGAAAAATCGGCGAGTTGGGACATTATCTCGGTGACCATGCCGAGGAATTCAATCCGGATGCCATCTACCGTGCCAAGGTGTGGGGCAGGCTCGATCCGGCGGCACGGCAACTTGATTTCGTTGACATCGGCCTGATGGCGGCGGTGGAGCAGGACATGGGCCGGCGGCTCAGCCAGTTGCTGGAGGAATGTGTGCATGATCTCGCCGGCAATCTCGGCTGGACCAAGTTGGGAGACTCCGCGGAGGATGACCGCAAGGCGGAGTGGCTCATCAAGGCACCGTTCTGGTTGCTCGCCGCGAAAACCCTGCGCGACAAGCGGGTGCCGGGTTTCGTCCGCGTCAACCTCGGTGATTTCGGGGAGGTCTTTCCCCGGTTGGCCAAACACTACCGCAGTGACCGCGGCCTGGCCATCCAGGTTCCAGCAAACCGGCAACAGGCGCTCGCCGGGGTCTCCCGGCGGATTGAAGCATTCGCCTCGCTTGAACTCCTGTCTGCCGAGGCGCTTGGCCACATTTACGAGGACACTCTCATCAACAAGGCCACCCGGAGAAAGCTGGGCACCCACAGTACACCGCCATGGCTCATTGATTACATCATCGGTCGGCTCAAGCCGTGGATCGAGGAAATGCCGGTGGCGCGGCGGGTGGTGTTCGAGCCCGCCTGCGGGCACGCCGGCTTCCTCGTGGCAGCCCTCAGGTTGTTAGACGAATTGCGTCCGGCGGATTACGCCGAGCCACGGAACTCCTACCTCCGCAAACGGCTGCATGGCGTGGATGTCGATCCGTTTTCCCAGGAAGTCGCCCGCCTGGCGCTAACCCTCGCCGATGTGCCCAATCCCAACGGCTGGAACCTCGCCCAAGGGGACATTTTCACCAGCGATGTCGTCGCCCGCAAAACCCGGGCAGCGGACATCGTGCTGATGAATCCTCCCTTCGAGAGCTTCGGCGGGAAGGGGGAGCGGGACTGGCTTCCCAACAAAGCCGCCGAGACGCTGCGCAGGGTCGTGGAAAACCTCAAGCCGGGCGCGGTGCTCGGCTTTGTCGGGCCGCAGGGCATTCTGCAAAACAAGCAGGCGCGCGCCATCCGGCGGGAATTGCTGGAACATCACGAGATCCGGGAAGTGGTGCTCTTCGCCGACAAGGTTTTCGAATTCGGCGAGCCGGAGTCCACGGTGATTCTTGCCAGGAAGCGCGGGCCTGAGCGGGCGCGAACCGCCGTTGCCATTCCGTTCGTTCGCGTGCGGGAAGGCGCGATGGCGGAGTTCAAGCGGACCCAGGAAGCCGGACTGCCGGACCGAGTCGGCGCGGATCAATTGTTAGACGAGCCCGATTGTCCGTTGTTCGCTCCACAGTTGGTGGAGGTGTGGCGATATCTCCGCGCGAGCGGCTTGGCGGTGATCGGGGATTTGGCGGAAATGGGGCAGGGACTGACGCACAAGGGCGAGGGGGATTTTGTGCGGGAGTCGGAAAAGCCGTTTTCAGGTGGCGTCGCCGGGTTTGCAGGATGGTTGAAGGACCAGGTGACCCACGAACTTCCCAAAGTCAACTTTTTGAACCTCAACCCGCGCACCCTCTTCCGAAAGCGGCATGGAGTGGCATTAGGCACTCAGCAGGTTCTGGTCAACTACGCCCGCGTCAGCCGTGGTCCCTGGCGGTTGAAGGCGTTGATCGATGAGGAAGGGCACCCGGTGACAAGCCGGTTCATTGTGGTTAGGCCTGCGGCACCCGGGTATTCGCTGCCTGCGCTATGGGCGCTGCTGAATTCTCCGTTGGCCAACGCTTTTGCATTTTGCCATCTGTCGAAAAGGGACAATCTCGTCGGCACTTTGCGCAAGTTGCCGATTCCCGATCCCGGACGGGTTTCCCTGAAACCCCTCGAAGCCGCCGCCACCGCCTATCTCAAGGCCGCCCGCCGCTGGTCGGAGGCTGCTGGCACGCATGACGAAGCCATGGCACTGTTCCACCACAGCTCCGGGAAAAAGACGAAGACCGCGCCGCCCACCAAGGAGGAACTCCACTACCTCCACCTCCGTGTGGATGTGGAGGTGATGAAACTTTACGCCCTGCCGCCGGCGTTGGAACGCAAGGTTCTGGATACTTTCGCCGCAGCATCCCGCAAAGGCGTGCCGTTCGATCAATGCGGCTACTTTCCCTTCGAATTGGCGGGCTTGCACACGGTCGCGGACCTCGTCACGGTCCTGGCAGACTGGGAACCGCTGGCCGAACGGAAATCCGCCTTGGTCCGCAAGAAGGCCGCCCGCAAGGCCACCGCCGCAGATTTGGTGGAACTCGCGGAGCTCAAACGGCTCAGCGTCGGCCGACTGGATTTATTGGCACCGCTGCCGTTGGCGGAAGCGGAGGCCGCCTATCAGGAGGCGGTCAGGCGCGCCGCGATGATCCACCCCGACTGATTGCGATGTCCGCGCCTGATCCATTCAGTTATCCGGCGAAGCCGCATGGGCGGCGTCATGGCCCGCGCGGCTACCGCTCCTACGAATCCTACCGCGATTGGCTCAGGGACGAATTCGCCTTCCGCTGCATCTACTGCCTGCGGCGCGAACGCTGGGGGCAGGTGAAGGGTGAATTCGACATCGACCACTTCGAGCCCCAAGTTCGGCGCGGCGATCTCATCACCGAGTATGACAACCTGCTTTACTGCTGCCATACCTGCAACCTTGCCAAAGGATCCCGCACCGTGCCGGATCCCCATCACCACGCCTACGGAAACTGCCTGAAGGTCCGCGAAGACGGCGGCATCGAAGCCCTCAACGAGCAGGGTGAGATTCTGATCGGCGAACTGGATCTGGACGCTCCCACCAAAGTCCACTGGCGCAGGTTGTGGATCCGCACCGTGCGGGTGGCTTGGCAGAGCGGCGATAGGGCTCACCTGGAATCCGTGCTGGGCTTGCCCGAAGATCTCCCCGATCTGGCGAGGCAACGGCCGCCCGATGGCAATTCGCGACCGGAGGGGTTGCGCGATTCCTGGTGCGTCAAACAGCAACGCGGCGAGTTGACGGATTGGCTCGAATGAGACAGAGCCCGTCATTCATTCCGCAGCACCACCCTTTACCTTTCCCCATCCGGCTCAGGCGTGGTGGAGCAGGATCGAATTGGCGGCGAAATGATCGGAAATAATGTCGGCAAGAACCACGATCGGAGTCCCTGGCTGGACTCCGTAGTCACTGCGGAGCACTGCGATCACACAGCGGATGGTGTCCTCGATGTTGGGTGAAAAGGCGTGTTTGATCGCCGTAACCCCACGGGTGAGCGCCAGTTTGCGGCAGAGACTCGCCTTGGTGGCGATCGCAAAAATCTCGTTGGTGCGCGGCCGGAACATCGCAATCTGGTTGGCCAGCAAACCGTGCCGGGTGATCACCACCAAGCGGGCACCCGGCAGCGAATCGGCCAGCATCACCGCCGCCCGCGCCGTCTTGTGGCGCTCGTCGCGCAGGATCACAAGCTGGCCGTACCCCAACCCGCCCGAGCGCTCGATGCGGGTGGCAATGCGGACCAAGGCGTCCACACAACGCTCCGGGTAGCGCCCCACCGACGTCTCGCCCGAAAGCATCAGGGCATCCGCTTCTTCATAGGCGGCGTTCATCACATCGGTCACCTCCGCGCGGGTGGGGGTCGGGTTGGTGATCATCGATTCCAAGAGCTGGGTGGCCACGATCACCCGGGTGCCAAGCTCGTGGCAGCGTTTGACAATCCGGCGCTGGAGGATCGGCAGTTCCTCAAACTGGACCTCGGTGCCCAGATCCCCGCGGGCGATCATCACCACGTCGGTTTCGGCGAGAATCGCATCGATGTTGCGGATCGCCTCCTGGTCCTCGATTTTGGCAATGATCTGGGCATCCCCTTCGAGCGCTTTCATGGCGCTGCGGAGTTCGCGGACATGGGCGGCGTCACGAACGAACGAACCGGCGATGAAGTCCGCCTCGCATTCCACTGCCAGCGCCAGATCCAGATGATCCTTTTCCGTCATCGCGGGCAGGTTGAGCCGCACCCCGGGGAGATTGATGTGGCGGCGCGAGCCCATCGTGCCCGGGGTTTTGACGCTGCATGCAATCCGGTCCTCGCCCACCTCCTCGATGTGCATCAGCAGTGCGCCGTTGTCCACCACCAGGGTGTTGCCCACCGCCACGTCGGCCATCAGGCCGTCATAGTTGACCGTGGTGGAAAGCTTGACCGCAGGGGCGGCACCCACCTTGCGGAATTCGACGATGTCCCCTTCGGCCAAGATAAACGGTTCGGGCAGGTCGCCGGTGCGGATCGATGGCCCGGTAAGATCGAAGAGCACGCCGATGTGGACGTTGCGGCGGACTGCCTCGCGGCGGACAATCTTCACCGCCTGCCTGGCCCAGGCGTGCTTGGCATGGCTCATGTTGAGCCGGAACACGCTGGTGCCGGCATCAATGAGTTTGCCGATGATTTCCTCGGACTCGGTCGCCGGACCGAGAGTGCAAATCAGTTTGGTTTTACTGAACATATTGGACGGATGGTAAGCCCCCGGTCGGAGTTGAGATCTCCCGGCGGTAACGGAGGCGATCATCCACACCCCGGATCAATTGGCAAGCCACAATCCGAGCAGCCTGTCGGCCTTGCCCCATCGGGATATTTTGTGATTTAAAAGGCGATTGAAACAAACTTAACGTTGGATCGAGATCGTTTCCCCCGACACCGGGAAATCCACCGGAACCAGCTTCTAACAAACTTTGGTCGGGGATCGCATTTCAACAAAAAAACATTGCCTAAACCCACCCGAGCAAATACAGTCTTCGCGGATTCAAAAACATCTTTTTTGAGCACGACGAAATCATCAGAGGTCGCGCAAAGGCCATCGCATCCCCGTAGGAACGCCGAACTTCTTTTCCCCATCAAACCTTTGAGGCATCATGAAAACAACACCTGCCCCGATCATTCCTGTGATCACTGCAATCATTCTGGCCTGCGCATCCGCGCCGGCGCGGAGCGCGGAGGAACCGGCGGCGATCTCCCCCGAAACCATCAAGAAATGGTCGGCTCCCTACCGTGGCTGGCATTACCATCCCGATCATGTGATGCCAGCCAAGCCGGAGATCAAGGGCTTCGAGATGGTCCAGATGACCGATGTCCCCACCGTCTTCCAAGTGCCGGGCGACAACAAGTGGCACATGACCTTCATCGGCTTTGACGGCAAGGGCTACCAGTCGTTCATCGCCGAGAGCGACGACATGGTGAACTGGACCAACCGGCGCCTGGCGATGGGCTACGGACCGGAAGGCGGCTTCGATCACGGCGGGGTCGTACTGGGTGCTTTCCTCTATAAATCCTACGACATCAAGGCGCCGCGGACCCTGAAGAAGAAGGACGGCAAATACTGGACCCTCTACGGGGCCTACCCGCGGCAGGGCGGATACGAGCTGCGCCCGGGATACGAGGGCGTGGCCTCAAGCGAGGACGGCCTCACCTGGCGGCGGGCGAAGGACGAACCCATCCTCTCCGTCCACCAAAAGGACTGCGGCTCATGGGAAAAGAGTTGCATCTACCAACCCTGGCTGGTGGAGCACGAAGGCAGGTTCTACAACTTCTACAACGCGGCCGACGGCCACATCGAGCAACTCGGCCTGGCTTTCTCCGACGACCTCCTGGAGTGGAAACGTCACGAATACAACCCCGTGATCCCGAACGGCCCCAAGGGCAGCTTCAATGAGAAGTTCTCCTCCGATGGAAAGGTGTTCCGCGACGGGGACCACTGGGTTTGTTTCTTCTTCGGGGTCGGCAAGGGCGGGGCGCATGTCATGGCGGCCTTTTCCCGTGATCTCCGCCACTGGACGGTGGACCCGGAGCCGCTCTACAAGGCCGGCGGCAACCCGTCCGGGCTGGACAAGCAATACGCCCACAAGATTTCGCTGGTCTGGAATCCCGCCAACGAGGCCTTCTACCTGTTCTACAACGCCGTGGGCAACAAGGGCCGGGGGATCGGCCTGATCACCAGCAAGCCGCTCGAGCTGGCGCCGGGTCTTTGATCCCACCGGGAACTTCTTTGCTCCCGCTCTCCGAACCGCTCTTTAGCCCCTCATGCGCACCAACCCAGCAATTTCCTAGCAATCGGCGGCAATAAGGTCGCCACTCCTTAGAAAAGATCGGCAATCCCGACCCCGTTTGTTCCATCCACCCCTTCCGCATGAAATGCCAGGAAACCTCAAAAAGCGCCTGAAAATCAACTCGATAGATTCCGGGAGATGGGCTCTGGGCACCCTTTTACTCGGTCTTCTTGCCCTTCCCTGCCTTGGGCGGGAAGCCGATTTCAGATCCCGCCCTCCAGTGGGAACACATGGTTTTGAAAGACGGCTATTTCCGCATCGCGGGAAGACCGGTATTTCCCGCGGGACTCAATATGGTCCGGCGCGGCATGGTGGATCTGTCCAGGCACCCCGAGTGGGCGGAACGGGACGAGACCATGTTGGGTTCCTTCCTCGGAGAGATGCGTGAGATCGGCGTGGGAGTGGTGGGACAGGGGATTTCGTTGCCGGGTCTGCTGACGAAGGACGGCAGCATTCGGAGCGATGGGATCCGGGAAATCGTCGAGGGCATCAACGACCTCGGCCGCAGGGGATTCAAGGCCGAGGGAGTCCTGCTCATTTGCCTTGGTGACCGCAAACCCAGTCGGGACGCCCACGGGCTTCCCCATGCGCCCGAGACCCTCCGTTTTCTCGATGACGTTCCGATGATCGGGAATGCTCCGGCTCCGGATTTGTCCCGGCGGATCGGCGGGTTGCTCTCGCCCGTGACGGATGAGCTCCCGCTGCGAATCCAACGGGTCGATCGTCCGGATGCCTTCGGCGTGATGAGCCGGCAAGTGGAAATGGATGGCCGCCAGATGGTGATCCTGATCAACGTCCTGAGCCGTGAGATCGACCTCCGCTTGACCACCAGGAAAGGCGCAGCCGTTCGCGGCCTCGACCTGCTTCAAGGCGAAGCGATCGACGGCGATAGGATCACGATGCCCGTCGAAGGTGTGCGTCTGATCCGCATCGCACCGGACCCGTAGCCGGAGAATCCTCCCGCACCTGCGCGGAATCTCGGTGGGAGATGCCTGTGATATCTGTTCGAGAAGGCCGAAGCCGAGCAAGCTGGAATCCTTGAAAACGTGAATTTGTGAATGTCACGGCAGGTTTTTGCAATGCCTCGCGCTCCGGAGTGATTTGCGTTTTATGATTTTTGGAAACTTTTGCCCCCGCCTGGAACTCCCGAAATTGCTGCCAGGACTTGTGGATAAAGACCAGGGTCCGGCCACCGGCTTTTTCAACGGTTTCACCCCAAAAGCAATTTCCCCACAATCTAACATATTCCAACCTGGTAACTCCGGGGTTTATTCCAGTTTCGGTCCTGCGATGCGTTCGCCGCGTCGCTGCCGTTCCTGGTCGACCGGATCGAATGTGCCGTAGAAAAGCGCGTTGGCATCCATCCAGGTCACCAGTCTCTCGATCTCATCGGCGGTCAGAGCAACCTTCGCATGGCCCTTGAGCAAGTCCGTCATGAGTTTTGATCCACGCGCGCCGAAATAGTCCGGCTGGGTCATGGGCTCGCAATTGCCGTTGGGGTTCGCCCACGCGGCATAGGGCACTCTGGGCACCAGGGCATTGTACGAAACCGTGAAACGCCCCTGGGGCTCGCCAGTCAAAATCACCCCTCCCTCGGCTCTCCCCGCGTTATGGCAGGCGACGCACCGCTGGTCCAGCACCGGCTGAACCAGCAACGGGTAACTCAACGGTTTCGATCCATCCGGACCCGGGGTGATAGGCGACGGCTCTCGTGCCAGCGCCAGCGCCCTCGGACCGGGCGCAGGCGTGCTGGCGCGCGGCTCGTGACAGCCGACACACGCCACCTGTTCACCTGGCTGTAGATAGGTGATACTGCGCATGATCTGGATTGCCCTGCCCTGCGCGTCGAGTGCCTGGAACGCGATGGGGATACCGGCGGGGGCCCTGAAATACGCGGAGCCATCGGCCTCGACTGGCACCGTTCCCAGCACTTGCTTTCCCGGCGACGCATTGGCAATGCCCACCTGCGGATCATTGGCGTGCGGCGTCGTCTTTGGCAGGACCTGCACCAGTCGCAAGCGCTTGACTTCAACTTTCGGAAGCCGGGGCCATGCCTCGCAAACATTCTGCAGGAAGAAAGTGCCTTCATTTTTCCCGGCGTTTTCGGAATCGACAACCCCCTTCAGGATCGGCGGCATCTTCGCCGACCTCAACGGCATTGCCCAGAGACTGGAAAGTGCCGGATCCCGATACAACAGTTCCCGGTTGCCGAAGCAATCCGCCAGATACAGGCCGAACATGTTCGCCGCATTTGGGGACGGCTCGCCTATCAACGGCTCATAACTGTAGGACACCAGGAAGTATTTTTCGGAAAGCGGGTAGGGTGATCGATAACAATGTCCCGGCCACCGTTCCGTTTCCGGCGTGACGATCCGGCTTGCGCTGGGGCCCCACTGCCCCCCTTGGCCATTCGAAACTCCCGTCTCGCTCTCAGGGAAAGGGGCGTCCGGCGTGAGCCTGGTAATCGGCTCCATGCCGTCCACCCCGCGGTCCGGATCGACAAGGATGATGGAGCCGGCGGTCATCGCGTGATGCGCCCCGGCCGTAGCCATGATCCGGGAGGAACCCGGTATCGCGCGGGCCTCCCACACCCCCACCGGGTTTTGGGTATTGTTCCCGTACAGCATGCGGACATCGGTGCCGTCCTGCCGGACCGTCCAGAGTTGCTGGTAAAACACCGCGTTGCGATCCACGTAATCCCAACGGGTGTAAACGACGCGACCGTCGTTGAGCACCGCCGGATCCCACTCGTTGGTTTCATGATAGGAAATCGCTCGCGGATTGGAACCGTCCGCCTCCATCAACGCCAGCGTGTACACCGGGCACGGCCCGCGTCCGCACCGGTGAAAGCCACCGCGCCGTGATGAAATGTAAATCAACCGCCCGTCGGGCAGGTAGCGTGGGGCGAAATCATCGTAAGTGTCGCGGGTCAAGCCGCGCAGATGGGTTCCGTCGGCGCGTATTTCGTAAAGCTGGAAAACCCGCTCCGGGTGCTGTTCGCGATCCTTCGGCACCGTTTCCACCCGGCAGTAGGCAAAAACCATCCGCTGTCCGTCGGGCGAGACATCGAGGTGCTGGAAACTGCCCTCCGGCAGCGATGCCCCGGTCAGCGACCGGCAATCCAGCGATTCGCCTGGCGCATCCAGCACGAAAATCCCACCGCCGGGCCGCGCACAACTCCCGTAATACTGGGTTAATTGGTGACTGAAGATTCCCCCCGGAGCCTGTTTGACGAAAACCACCGGCATCTCCCTCACCA
>JAIPKB010000048.1 GCA_021733795.1 Akkermansiaceae bacterium
CGGCACCGGCACGGTGACGGTTGGCGGCGGCTCCGGCTACGCCGGTTGGGCGGACGCCTACGCGGGCGGCCAGACTCCGGGTGAAGATTACAACAATGACGGGGTGCAAAACGGCATCGCCTACTTCATGGGCATGGATGGTCTCGCCACCAATCCGAGTGTCGTGGATGGCAAGGTCACCTGGCCGCATGTGGGTGCGGTCGCCTCCTTCGTGGTGCAGGTTTCCGACAACCTCGGAAGCTGGGTGCCGGCGGCTCCGGGCGATGTCGATACGACCAGCGCTCCGGGCTTTGTGATCTACACCCTGCCCCCGGGAGCATCGAAGAAGTTCTGTCGCTTGATGGTCACGCCGTAAGCACCGTTTCTGCTGAGGGCAAGCTGTTCGCGCGCGCACAAGCCGTGCCGACGCGATGCTGCCACACTATCGCTGAATCATCTATCCGCAAGGCCGGGAGTCTGACTCCCGGCCTTGTTGCGTGAGGTGCGAAGACCCATAAACTGGTGCATCGATTCACCCGGTTGACACAATATTTGGGCTTGCGGAGCCGTGGAAAATGGGTTGGTATTCCCTTCCGGATTCCGGCCTTGCCAGATCGTTCCACATCCCGTCACCACCCACCCATGAAAACCTCCGGCCACCCGGGCATGCATGCCCGCAACCACTCGCTCGCACCCGCCGGCTTGTTCGCCGCCCTGCTCGTGCTCGCCCTCGTCACCGGCTCGCCAGCC
Organism: Akkermansiaceae bacterium; assembly: GCA_021733795.1. Taxonomy (GTDB): domain Bacteria; phylum Verrucomicrobiota; class Verrucomicrobiia; order Verrucomicrobiales; family Akkermansiaceae; genus Luteolibacter. The sequence goes on from JAIPKB010000048.1 coordinate 730, forward strand.
GCGCCCATCACCAAGGCCGCCACCGGCACCGACCTAACGGCCGGCGCAAGCTGGGGCGGCACCGCGCCCGCTTCCGGCGACGTTGCCACTTGGACCAGCACCTCGCTGGGTGCGGGCCTGACCTTGGGGTCCTCCCGTTCATGGAGCGGTATCAGCGTGGCGGGTGCCGCGTCGGCCATCGACGTCACGGGAGCAGGCACTCTCACGCTCGGCTCAGACGGCATCGAGATGTCGGCCGCCACCGTCAATCTGACGTGGGGAACGCCGGTCGCGCTGGGCTCCAGCCAAACCTGGAATGTGAACTCGGGCAGGACTTTGACCGCCTCCGGAATCATCAGTGGCCCATCGATGGTGCTTACCAAAGCCGGAGCGGGCACGCTGACGATCAAAAATGCTGCCAACACCTACTCCGGTGGCACCATCATCAACGCGGGCCAACTGACCGTGGATTTGCAGGCGGACGCCGCGCTGGGCACCGGCCCCGTCACCCTCAATGGCGGCCGTCTCTATCTGCAACGCATCACCGCCGCGAATGCCTTGACCGTCAACGGCGGAGATCTTTATCCCGAAAACGGCTTTGGTGACAGTTGGAACGGCCCCGTTACCCTGAATTCCAACCTGATCATCCAGGGCCCGAATTATGCCGCCATGACCTTCAACGGCAGCATCAGCGGCACCGGTGGCTTGACTCTGAACGGGCAGGGGCCAGTAGTGCTTCAGGTGGCTAACAGCTACTCGGGGCCGACCAGCGTCACGGCCTGTGAGCTGAAGTGTAACAACAAAGACGCCCTCGGCAGCGGTGCCTTGAGCATCAGCAGCACCGCCAACTCCAAGGTGAATCTGACCTACACCGGCACCAAGAACATCGCCTCGCTGACCCTGGGCGGGATTCCGCAGATCGGTGGCTCCCACGGCTCCACCGCCTCGACTGCCACCACCAAGAATGACACCTATTTTTCCGGCACTGGTACGGTGACTGTGCCGCTGAGTACGGCCAAGGACATCCTCACCTTCAGCTTCGGCGCGCTGGGTGCTGCCGCGGTTGGTGCCAGCACGGTCAATCTTGATGTGCCGATCGGCACCAACCGGACGGCACTCGCTCCCACCTTCACCCTTTCCCCCGGTGCCACGTGCTCGCCGGCTTCAGGCATCTCCCAGAACTTCAACAGCGCACAGACCTACACCGTCACAGCCCAAGATGGGTCCACGAAAGCCTACACCGTGACCGTCACCGAGGCCGTGTTGCCCGACATCTTTACCTGGGCCACCGCGGCATCCGGCAACTGGAGCGACGCCTCCAAATGGACCAACGAGGCCGTCCCGACCATCATCGTGGCACCGCAAGCCGGGGGACGGGCGACTTACACCCTTAATTTCAACGTCGCCGGCACCTATACCGCGACCCACAACCTGAACGCGGGCTTCCTGCTCAACCGGCTCAACTTCGGCGGTGCGACGACCATCGCCGGCACCAACTCCCTGGTACTCACGAACAACGGTGCCACTCTCCCGCAGCTCAATCAGAACAGTACCAGCGGGGTCACGGTCAGCGTACCTTTGAGCCTGGCGGCCAATCTAACCCTAGGCGGAACCGGCAGTGGTTCGGTGTCGATCTCCGGCGGGATCTCCAGTGCGGGCAGTCTCACCAAAAACAACTCAGGAACGCTGACCCTCAGTGGGGCGGGCACCTACAGCGGCGGCACCACCATCAACAGCGGTTCCGTCAGTCTGGGCTCCACTTCGAATACTCTGCTTGGGACCGGCACCGTGACCGTGAACTCGCCAGCCACACTCAACCTGAATGGCAACAATAACCTAACAAACACGTTCATCCTCAATGGCGCGACCTTGATCAATGGCAACAGCTTCTCGGCCAACCTGAACGGACCGGTCACCATGGCCGCCACCTCGACCTTCGATCTGGGAACCACCGGGAACATGAGCATCGGCGGCATCGTGAGCGGCACCGGGGGCCTGACGAAAAAGGGAACCGGAGCCGGCCCCTTGATTCTCAGCGGCAACAACAGCTTCACGGGTCCTGTGACCGTGCAGGCCGGCACGCTGTCCGTGGCCGCCCTCAACCGGGTGGGCGGAGGCACCGCCACCAGCAACCTGGGCGCCCCCACCGACGCCACCAACGGCATGATTTCGCTAGGTTCCACCACCACTACCGGCACCCTGCTTTACACCGGTGCCGGTGAAACCACCGACCGCGTGATCAAGCTGGCCGGCACCACCGGCGGAGCGACTCTTGCTCAGGGGGGAACCGCCAGCGGCATCACCACCACCCGCGGTGACAGCGGCCTGCTGAAATTCACCAGCGACGTCTCGATTCCCGGCACCGCCGGTGCGGACAACCGCAAGACCCTCACCCTGACCCATGTCGAATCCAGCGCGACCGGAACCAACCCGGGCCGCGGCGAAATCAGCGGCAGCATCGGCAATAGCCTGACAGGCACCGCCGGCCAACTCGCCACCAGCATCACCAAGACGGGTTCGGGAACCTGGACGCTGTCGGGGCCTAACACCTACAGCGGCGCCACCAAGGTCCAGGCCGGCACGCTGGCCATCACGCGCTCCGACGCCCTGGGCAGCGGGGCATTGGACATTTCCACCGGGGCCAGGGTGCAACTCGACTACATCGGCACCCGGCAGCTTTCCGCGCTCACCTTCAACGCCGGCGCGGCCCAGCCTAACGGAACATTCGGATCTTCCAGCTCGCCCGCGACGAACAAGGACGACACCCGCTTTGCCGGTGCCGGCACGGTGACTGTCGGGGCGATCAATTCGCCCACCACCACCACGCTGGCGCGGACCGCCGGCAGCGAATCGTCTAACGGCGGCGTGGCCGTGACCTTCACCGCCACCGTGGCGGGCACCGCGCCCGCCGGCAGCGTCAGGTTCTATGACGGGCTCACGCTCATCGGCACCGGCACGCTCAATGGTTCCTATCAGGCCAGCCTCACCACCAGCACCCTTGGCGGCGGCGTGCATGCCATCATCGCCCAGTATGTCGGCGACGCCGGCAACGCGCCGAGCACCTCCACGGCGCTCACCCAGACCGTGGTGGAAACCCGGGCGGCGACCACCACGACCCTCGCCAGCGGCGGGAACCCGTCCACCTACGGGGCCGCGGTAACCTTCACCGCCACCGTGACCGGCGGGGGTTCCACCGGCTCAGTGACCTTCTGGAACGGCACCTCGCCCCTCGGCACCGCCACCGTGAATGGCTCCGCACAGGCCAGCCTAACCACCACCGGCCTCGCCGTCGGTTGGAATGCCATCACCGCCCGTTATTCCGGTAACGCCACCCATGCGCCCAGCGCCACGGCCGCGGCCTTGTTCCAGAGCGTCAATCCGCCCACGGGCAATGGCAAGTTGAAGGTCTATATTCTGGCGGGCCAATCCAACATGCAGGGCAAAGGGCGCGTCGAAACCGGCCGCGACCCTGGCAATCCAGCCAACACCAATTTGTCCGGTGGCCTCGGCAGCCTGCGCAACATGCTCAACCGGAACCCCTCCAGGTATGGCTATCTGGCAGATCCGGCCCATCCCATCGCCGGCGGCAATCCGGGGTGGATCACCCGCAGTGACGTGGGGGTCACTTATTGGAGTGACCCCGGCACCGGCGAGAACCGCCGCGGCATTCTGGACGCGAACTTCGGAGACACCGGTGGCCAGGGCCGGATCGGTCCTGAGTATGCCTTCGGCCTGCAGGTTGGCAGTCAACTGGGAGACCAGGTGTTGCTCATCAAATATGCCTTTGGCGGCAAGTCGCTGATTGCGGATTTCCGGCCGCCCAGTTCCGGCGGAACGGTGGGGCCCTACTACACTGGCATGATCTCCCGGGTCAATCAGGTGCTCGCCGATCTGGCCACCTACTCTCCCGGCTACACCGGCGGCGGGTACGAGATCGCCGGCTTCGCCTGGCACCAGGGATGGAATGATCTTGGCGAAGCCACCGCAGTCTATGAAGCCAATCTGGTTAATCTGATCAAGGACCTGCGCACCGAGTTCGGGGTGCCCAACCTGCCGGTGGTCATCGCCAACACGGGCATGGCCAACGGATCCGGCGGCAATGTGTTGGTGGCGCAAATGAACGTGGGCAATCCCGCGCTGCACCCCGAGTTTGCCGGCACCGTTATCACCGTGGACACGCGGCCCTTCGATTTTGGCGTGTTGCTTGGTGGCAGCGATGAAGGCTACCACTGGAATTGGAACGCCGGGAGTTATTTCAACATCGGCGAAGGCATGGGCAAGGCGATGATGGCGATGCGTCCGGCTGCGCCGAGTCCCGCCAGGGATATCCTGACCTTCGACTTTCCGGGACTGCCCGCCACCACCATCGCCGGCACCACCATCAGCGTCACCGTGCCCTACGGCACCGATGTCTCCGCCCTCGCCCCCACCTATACCCTGTCGCCCCTCGCCACCTGCGCTCCGGCCTCAGGCACAGTTAGAAATTTCACCGCAGCGCAATCCTACACCGTCACCGCGCAGGATCTATCCACCCAGGCTTATACCGTGACCGTAAGCGCGGGTCCGTCCCCCTACCAATCATGGTCGCTCGATCCCGCGCAGGGCCTCACCGCCGGCCTCAACGACGGTCCTAACGATGATCCCGACCACGACGGCGTCGTCAACCTGTTGGAATTCGCGCTGGGCGGCGACCCGATGGCGGCCGCATCATCCATCCTGCCGTTACTTGCAGACTCGGCCGGCACCTGGGTGTTCGAGTATGACCGCAGCATCGCCTCGCGGGGGCCGGCCACCACCCAGATCGTCGAATACGGCGACGATCTAAGCGACTGGACGGAACTGGCGATCCCGGCGACCACCGCCGGTGCGGTGACCATCACTCCCGGCCCCAATTCCTCCGAGCATGTGGCGGTGGCCCTCCCGGCTCTGGGAGTCAGAGGTTTCGCCCGCCTGAAGGTGAGCCAGTAGCCTGTCCAGGCTGCCATGCCTTCGATAAGCCTTGCTACCCCACCCAAAGCCAGACACCATCCAATCCCGACTTCCGCTGTCATGAATCCCCTGCTACATCCTGGTGCCGCAATCACCGCGATCTGCCTGACCGTGCTGTTGGCCATTTCCTCTCGGGTCCCCGCCGCAGCGCCGGACCTCACCGCCCCGGGCGTGATCGCCACGATCGACCGCACCGACACCTACAACCTCGGGCCCACCGGACTGCGCGGATGGATTTATCTGAGCGGCGGAGCCGGCAATACCCACGGCGCGGATGGAACCATGACCGGTGAAAGCCGCCAGATCCTCGTCACCGTGGCGAGCGCGCCGGGCAACGCCGTGCTGGCGGTGGACGATGTGATCCTCGGCGCGATGGCGGCCAGCAGTGGCACCGTGCCACTCTTTTCCAGCGATGCCCGCAAGGCATTTGGCGCTGCCATCACCGAGGCCGAAAAAACCGGGGGCGGCACCCTGCGCGTCAAACGCTGGCGCGCCGGATCGACCACCGATGAAAACATCCCCATGACGATCATGGGCGATTACACCGCCACCGCACCCTACAATTGTCCGAAGTCCACGCTGATCCTCGCCAACGCCCGCAACAAGCTGGTCGACCAACTCAAAGCCAATTCCAATTTTCTGACCAGCGGTTGGTCCGGTGCCATCAGCGGCCTCGCGCTCTTGGCCGGTGTCCAATCGGGCGATCCGGACTACGCCACGGTGCAGACCCGCCTGCAAACCTACGCCCGCGCTCTCGCTTCGGCGGGACCGAAGGACAATGGGCTCCCGATATGGGACTGGGCCTACATGGGTCTTTTCCTCGCCGAGTATTACCTGGCAACGGGCGATGCCAATGTGCTGCCGGGCATCAACAGCTACACGCTCAAACTCGCCCAGTCCCAGAGCATCAATGGCACCTTCGGTCACGGCCCGTCCGTATCGAGACCCGATGGCTCCGGGCGCCGCATGAATACCGGCTACGGTCCGGTCAACGCGGTCGGCATTGTTGCCAACATCGCCATCGTCTTGGGCAAGAAGGCGCTGCTCGCAGGCGGGCAGTCGATCGATCCGGAAATCGACGGCGCGATCCAACGCGGCTCCGACTTCTTCGCCTTTTATGTCAACAAGGGGCCGATTCCCTACGGCGAACATGAACCCTTCATCAGCGGGCACTCATCCAATGGCAAGGATCCGATGTGCGCCGTGCTCTTCGGCCTGCAGGCCGGTCGCGCCGCGGAAACCGAATACTACGCGCGCATGACCACCGCCAGCTACAGAGGCCGCGAGTATGGCCATACCGGGCAGGGATTCAGCTATCTCTGGAGTGCGCTGGGTGCCAACATGGGCGGCGCCCTTGCCGTGGCGGAACACTTGAAGCCCGTGCGCTGGCACCTCGATCTCTCGCGCCGAACGGATGGCTCGTTCGCCTACGATGGTGCCGAACAATTCGGCGGGGGATCCACTTCCGGCGGCACCTATCTGGGAGCCAGCGGCTATTACGGGATGAACGCCACGGCCAGCTACATCCTCACCTTCGCGCTGCCGCTGCAACGACTCTACATCACCGGCAAACGGGACATTCCCGCCAATCCACCGCCGCTCACGCTGGATGCCGGCACGGTGGCCCACGCCGTTGCCGCCGCGAATTTCAAAGTGGATTCCCCGGACCTCACCACCACGCAGTTGATCACTTCCCTCAGCGACTACGATCCCGTGGTGCGCCATTACGCCGCCATCGAACTGGGAAAACGCACGCTCAGTGGCACGGACCTCACCACCCTCCGCAACATGGTCACCGGCACGGATGCCAACGGTCGCATGGGTGCCTGCCAAGCTCTCGGTCTGCTCAAGGACAGCACCGCCTTGCCGACCATCGTCAGCCGGCTCGACAAAACGACCGAGACCGATCTCTGGGTGCGCGCCAAGGCCGCCTCCGCGATCCGCAGCTACACCTCCGCCACGGCCAGCGCACACCGCGACACGATGCTCACGAGGTTCACTGCCAACGCCACCGACCCGGATGTCATCGTCTGGAGCGACCCGATCCAGATGTCCAACAACTTCCTGTCTTTGGCGCTGTTCGGCGACGCCATCTACGGCGGCGGCAACATCCGCGATTACACCATCAACGCCGCCAAGAACCTGCTCTATCCGGCGGTCCAGGCCGGATTGAAACAACCGGATTCCTACTCCCGCTCCGGTGCCTCCAGGTTCGGCTTCGACAAAATCCCTCTAACAGACGTGCAGACGCTCATCCCGGACTTCTTCAAGGTCATCGAGATCGAGTGCCTGGCCGACCGGATGTGGAGCGCCGATTCCCGCGCCAATGGAATCAAGACGCTCTCGAAATACAAAGTCAGCGAAGGCATTCCCTACGCGCTGGCCATGTTGGATATTCCCGCGGGCTTCGAATGGGGATCCGACACGACCGTCATCGCAGGTCTCAATGCGCTGGCTGCCTATGGTGATGCCGCCCGCTGGACCTTGCCAACGTTGAGAGGATATCTCGGTAAATGGAGCCCGACCTCAAGCCAATACACCACCTTGGTCAACACCATCGCCTCGATCGAAGGCGCCATCACCGCACCCGCGCAGGCTCCCGGTTTGGCCGTGGCCAACTCCCAGGTTGTTTCCACCACCGGCCCCAAGGCGCTTACTCTAACCGGTAGTTCGCCCAGGTCATCCGTCACTTTCACCAATGTGACCGATCCCGCCCACGGCACGCTCACCGGCACCGCCCCAAGCCTGACTTATACTCCGACCCCCGGCTACAGCGGGCCTGATTTCTTCACCTTCCAGGTGATCGATAGCTTGGGCACCTCCTGCCCCTCCGCACCGGGGACGGTGAGCGTCATTGTCGGCACCGCAGGCACCGGACTGAAGGGCGAATATTTTGATAATATCGACTTCACCAACCTGAAACTCACCCGCACCGACGCGCAGGTGAATTTCGACTGGGGGACCGGCTCGCCGAACGCCGCGCTCGGCGCGGACACCTTCAGCGTGCGCTGGGACGGCCTGCTGCTGGTGCCGGAAACCGGAACCTACACGTTCTCGACCCTCAACAGCGATGGCGTCCGGCTCTACGTGAACGGCGTGCTCTTGATCGATGACTACACTGACCAAAGCACCAACTGGAGGGACGGCGCCACGGTCAATCTAACGGCTGGCCAGATGGTGGACCTGCACATGCGTTACTACGAAAACACCGGCTCGGCCGTCGCCAAACTCAAGTGGACCGGTCCTTCCTTCGCAGGCGCCAACGGCGCGATCATCGGCAGCCAATGGCTCTTCGACGGCACTGGTTTCACTCGCACTCCCTACGCGCATTCACAGGGTCTTTCGATGATCCGCAACACCCCGCAGCCCATCACCCTCACCGGCAGCGGCGGCACTCTCAGCTACGCGATCGTCACCCCGCCAGCCCACGGCACTCTCACCGGAACCGCTCCCAACCTGACCTACACCCCGGCGGCCGACTTCAGCGGTTCGGACAGTTTCACCTTCCTCGTCAACAACGGCAGCAGCAACTCGATCCCCGCCACGGTCTCCATCGGCATCTGGGAAGGACAACCGGTGGATTTCAATTGGGCCACCGCCGTCTCCGGAAGTTGCAACGTCGGCATGAATTGGACCGGTGGCATCGCCCCTGACGCGGCGGGACAACCGTTCTACAGACTCAATTTCACCCCATCGGGCACCTACACCGCGAGCCAGGATCTGAACAACGGTTTTGTTTTCAACCAACTCAATTTCACCGGCACGGTGACGATTGGTGGAACCAACAGTCTGGCTCCCGCCGGCAACGGCCCGCTCCTGCCGCAAATCAACCAGAACTCGAGCAGCGCGGTGACGATCGGCGTGCCCGTCAACCTGACCACAACCACCAACCTCGGCGGCACCGGCGCCGGACAGGTGAATCTATCAGGTTTGATTTCAGGCCCGGGCGGCCTGACCAAAGACGGCTTGGGCGGCCTGAGGGTGCACGGCTATGACGTCAACGCCCACACTGCGGCCCCAAATACCTTCAGCGGTGGAACCACCATCAATAACGGAACCCTGATTTGGGGCACGATGGACGGCGGAGTCAGCCCCCCGATCAACGCGGCGCTTGGCAGCGGACCCGTGACCATCAACCCGGGAGGTATCCTCCAATTCGAACGGGTGGACAACGCCACCAACGCGCTGATTTGCAACGGAGGCACGGTGTACAGCAACAACGGCTGGGGTGCCAAGTGGGGTGGCCCGGTCACCCTGAACGCCGAGACGACAGTGGACGCGACCTGGAACATGACTTTCAACGGCAACATCAGCGGTGCCGGGGGATTGACCACGAAGGGCGGCAGAATCGTCACGCTCTCCGGCACCAACAGCTTCACCGGCGCGAACAATGTCACCGCCGGCACGCTGACCTGCACCAAGGCTGCGGCCCTCGGCACCGGCCCGCTCGACATCACCACCGGAGCCAAGGTCACTCTCAATTACACCGGTACCCGCACGATCGCCACGCTCACATATAACGCCGGTGCGCCCATGGCCCCCGGAACCTATGGCTCAACCGCCTCGCCCGCCACCAACAAGAACGACAGCTACTTTTCCGGCACCGGCACGGTCACCATCCTGCCCACGACCACCACCTCGCTTTCCCTAACCAGCGGCGGCACGCCGTCCGCTCCCGGCACGTCATTGACCTTCACCGCCACAGTGACGGGCACCTCGCCGACCGGCAACGTGGCGTTCTACGACGGCACCACGCTGCTGGGCAGCAGCGCCTTGAACGGGTCTTTCCAAGCCAGCTTCACCACCAGCAGCCTGGCCATCGGGTCACACAGCATCACCGCCCAATACGCGGGCAACACGACCAATGCGGCCAGCACCTCCGCCGCCCTGACCATCGAGATCACCAGCCTGCTGCCCGCCGCGCCGGCGAACCTGCTCGCCGCACCCGGTAATAACAGTATCGCCCTGAGTTGGACGGTTTCGGCAGGGGCCATCAGTTACTATGTGCAACGATCGCTGACCAGCGGCGGCAACTACGTCGTGATCGGCAATCCCAACACTGCAAGTTATGACGATCTCACGGCGGCCAATGGTACCACCTATTATTATGTGGTGTCCGCCATCAATGGTGCCGGGGAGGGTGTCAACTCCAACCAGGCCAGTGCCACTCCCGGGCCTCTGACCTCCACCACGACTCTCGTATCCTCCCCGGTCGCCAGCGGGTCCTATGGTTCTGCGGTGACCTTCACCGCGACGGTGACCGTGTCCGGCGGACCCGCCACCGGGACAGTGACGTTCAAGGACGGTGCCACGGTGATAGGTGCTGGGACCTTGAGTTCGGGCACGGCCGCGTTCGCCACCAGCACGCTCGCGGCGGGAAATCACTCGATCACCGCCAGCTACGGCGGTGACGCCACCTTCGGGGGCAGCGTTTCAGCTCCGTCCGCTTACCTGGTGACGGCCAAACCACTGACCCTCACCGGCGTCACGGCCGCCGACAAGATCTATGACAAGACCGACACCGCTGCTCTCACCGGCGGGACGATTTCCGGCGGCGTGGTCGGCGGCGAATCGGTGACCGCGGTTCCCGGCAGCGGCACTTTCGCCAGCCCGAACGCGGGCACCTGGGCGGTCACGGCCAACGGCTTCGCACTCGGTGGGGCCAACGCGGGCAACTATACGCTCTCCGCGCAGCCCGCCGTGCCCAACGCGTCGATCACACCGCGGCCGATCCAGTTGACCGGCACCCGCGCCTACGACGCAACGGTAACGGCAGATGCGGGCATTTTAGACATCACAAACAATCTCGACGACGCCAACCTCACCCTGACCGGCAGCGCCACCCTGGCCGCCAAGAACGTCGGGTCGCAGGCGATCCTCACCAGCTTCTCCACGCCGGCCCGCGTGCAAAGCGCCACCGGCAGCACCGGCTCAAGTTCAAATACCACTTGCAGCGTGACTCTGACCACCAGTCCGCGCGCCGGCAATACCTTGGTGGCCGTGATCTCCACCCGCGGCAACAGTGCCAACCGGGTGTCCGCCATCAGCGGCGGCGGTGTCACCTGGTCCCGTGTCTCGCAAGGCACCAACACCAGCGGCACCACAACGGAAATCTGGTGTGGCCCGAACGTCTCCAGCGGCACTACGGGCGTCACCATCACTCAGGCCTCTCTGCGCTCCGCCGCGGTCGTGATCGAATACAGTGGCCTGTTGGTTCCGACGTCGTTCGACTTGGCGGGGGAAAATGCCGGCACCGGCACCGCCGCAAACACCGGAACCACCGGCACCACCAATCTGCCCAATGAGGTGTGGATCGGCGGGATCGGTATCAGGGATGGTCGCAGAACCTTGGATGCTCCTGATGGAAACGGCTTCACGGTCGTTGCTTCCCCGCAGTCGGGTAATGCGAATGCTGATTCGATGATTTATGCGCTGGAGAAGATTGTGAGCACCACCGGAACCGCCAGTTCCAGCGGCACGCTCAGCGCTTCCGACGATTGGTCCGGGGCCATCGCCACCTTCAAGGCGGCTTCGACCAGCGGCCTGACGCTGAGCGGGACGGCCGCCGCCAACTACACCCTGGCGGGCCTGACCGGGGTGGTGGCGATCACCCCCAAGGATCTGACCGTCACGGCGGACAACCAGAGCAAGACCTACGGCCAGACCCTGGCATTCGGCGATGGCGCCACGCAGTTCACCAGCGACGGCTTGCAGCATGAGGAAACGATCGGATCGGTGACCCTGGGCTGCGCTGGCGGCGACGCAGCGGCGGCGGTTGCATCCTATCCGATCACGCCCGGTGCGGCCACGGGCGGCACGTTCAGTGCGGGCAACTACACCATCGGCTATGTGCCGGGCACCCTCACGGTAAACCCGGGAGCCCTTGGCACCTTCGCCGGCTGGGCGGCCGCACCCGCACAAGGACTCAGCGCCGGGGAGAATGACGGTCCATTGGATGACCCGGATTACGACGGCATTCTCAACCTCATGGAGTATGCGCTTGATACGGTGCCCACGAAGGCCAATCCAATTCCGATCACGCTCGATTTCGGAACAGTGGGAGCCGACCGCTATCTCCGGCTCAAGGTGGCGAAGAATCCGCTGGCCAGTGATCTCGATTACGTCTTCGAAGTGAACGGTGATCTTACCCCAGCCACCTGGATCGAGGTGCCAACCCTTGTGAACGGCAATGATGTGAGCGGAACCGATACGGTCCCCGAGTCATCCTCCGCGCGACGCTTCATTCGCTTGAAAATCAGCTTCAAACCTTGAGTCAAGGCCACTTCAACGGCATTTCACCTCAATCGAGCCTGAACCGTTGGAATCCCGTAGGTGGCGGGTTCGTCCAGAATGGCGCTTTCGAAGGCTTCCACCGGCCGCAGCGCGCGCCGGACCGTATGCGGCGAGACATCCAGCTCCGCCGCCAGCCGCAGCACGCCCGGCAGACTCGCGCTCCAGCGTCCCCCATGCATGCCATGGCGCTGGCGCGTGGCGGGCAGTTCGTGTCCCGGGGGGCTGCACCGGTTGCCAAGTCAGCGCCCTAGAGTCCTTGAAACCTGGAATGTGTTGTCGTTAGGTCAAATTCTTCCTCTTGCGTCTTGAGTCTTGTCGTCTTGGGTCTGAGGCGCAGCCTCACTAGTACACTGATGGAACCAGTGGTCGAAAAAATAGTTCTTCCCTCTCCTGCCGGTTTCGTCTATTTTTCTCCAAGGTAGTCGCAACCTACCCTGTCTTCCACGGACTCACTGTGGAAGGAAGCAGTGCAACCATCGCATCAACCCCATACCCCCACAAAAGAGAAGACACCAACCCCAATCGCCATGAAAACCCCGAATATCTCCCGAATCTGCAACCCTCTGCGAGTTACTCTAAAACCCTCCGCCCGCGCTTTGACGATGGGTGCCTGGCTGGTAGCCGGAACCGCCCTGGCCGCACCGGCCAATGACGACTTCGCCAATGCCATTGATTTGACCGGCACTGGATCGGGTCAAACGGGAGACGTCCTCTTCGGTGACCAGACCGGCACCGACAATGTCGACGCCACCCAGGAAACTGGCGAAACCGTCGGATCGGGGGGGGTCAACACGGTCTGGTTCAAATGGACCTGTCCGGCAGACGGCGATCTCACCGTCAAGACTTTGGGCTCAACGACCTCCGCTCCTGCCGAATGGGATGCGGTGCTTGGCATCTATACCGGGGCCTCGGTGAATGCGCTGACGGCACTTGGTGGCTCACCGCAAGATGGTAACGTTCCAGAGGAAATGACCGTACCAGTGACCGCTGGCACCACCTATCACATTCAGACCGCTGGATATAATGCTGACGTGGCAGCCAACATTCTACTCACCTGGGATTTTGTCGAGACTATCTATCAAGCGGATATCCTGACCTTCGGGCCCGGTGCTGTTATAGATCCGGTTGTGGGCAACGAGGCCAACATCACCTGGGCCGTGCCCGAAGGAACGATTCCGGGGACTTTCTCGCCGACCTTCACACTGTCCCCCGGGGCGACCTGCACCGTTAACAGCTCTCCGGTCGTTTCCGGCGACCCGGTTGACTTCAGTGGTGGCCCGGTGGTTTTCACCGTCACCGCGCTGGGCGACTCACCCATTGTCAACAACTATACCGTGACGGTCACGGTTGCGACTGCCGTTCTTTGGGACGCCCCCGGCGGCAGCGGTGACTGGGACTTCACCACCCTCAACTGGCTCGGACAGGCGTCCGGTCTTCCCACGACCTTTGCCAATGGCGACGAAGTGACCTTCAACAATACTGTCGGCGGCACGATCTACATCCCGTCAGCCGTGCTTCCCCTCGCCACCACCGTCAGCAACGGCGACTATACCTTCAGCGGAGGACCGATTGCCGGCACGGGCTCGCTCACCAAGGGTGGTTCCGGCACCCTCACCCTCGACGGCGCGAACACCTACTCGGGCAACACCGCTGTCAACGCCGGCACGCTGGAGGCGAACGGAAACAGCGCGGTTGGCGGCAGCACCAGTTTTACCGTGGCTGACGGGGCGACTCTCCTTTTGTCCGGAACAACGGCTGGCTACAAGTGGCCTGCAGCCGCGGCCGCCTTGACCGGCGCTGGCACGGTGAGCATACCCCTCGGCGGCCCCGTTAATATCGGACTCAATTTCGACATGAGCGCGTTTACCGGCATTTTGGACATCGCCAATGGCATGATCGCGGTGAATCCTTACTATAGCCCGTCATTTGTCAGCCCGGCGAACGGCACGATCAGAGTTGAAAATAACACGACGCTGTATCTAGGCTGGACGGGCTTCACTTTGAACACCACCGTGGAACTTGTGGGAGGGACTGATAATGGCGAAGGGTACGGAGTACTGCGCGGGGATAATGCCACGATCACCGGCGCGGTGATTCTCGGGACGAACTCCACGATTGGATGCGCTGGTGGCACATTTACCATCAACGCAGTGATTAGTGATGGTGGCAATGGCTTCGGGTTTACCAAGGTCAAAGACGGCACCGTGGTACTTGCCGCGACCAACACCTACAACGGCCCCACGGTTGTCAACAGCGGCACACTCAAATGTGACGTCCCCGGCGCTCTGGGCGCTGGCGACTTGAGTATCACCGGCGCCAAGGTGAATCTGAACTACACCGGCACCAAGACCATCGCCTCGTTGACCCTCGGCGGGTCGCCGCAGACAGCCCCCGGCACCTATGGCTCCAGCTTTTCCGGTGCCGACTACCCGGATGACACCTACTTCACCGACACCGGCACGGGCACGGTGACGGTGTCCGACGGGTCCGGCTACGCCGACTGGGCGACCCTCTACGCGGGCGGCCAAACTCCGGGTGAAGACTACAACAATGACGGGGTGCAAAACGGCATCGCCTACTTCATGGGCATGGATGGCCTCGCCACCAATCCGAGTGTCGTGGACGGCAAGGTCACTTGGCCAAGCGTGGGTGGGGTCACCTCCTTCGAGGTGCAGGTTTCCGACAACCTCGGCACCTGGGTGGCTGCGGCCCCGGGCGACGTTGATACGAGCACTCCGGGCTTGGTGATCTATACCCTGCCCACGGGAGAATCGAAGAAGTTCTGTCGCTTGACGGTCACGCCGTAAGCACCGGTTCCGCCAAGATTTATCTAACACCTAATCCCTGGGCCGCCGCTTCACAACCGGCGGCCCCGCATTTTTGTGAGACCGTGAAGTGTTTTTTGAGCAGATTCCCACAAACCAACAAGATAATGAAGATCACCCACCTGATGAGAGCGAAACAGCGAATTGGAATCACCCTGATGGCGGCGGCCTTGTTGCTGGGCCTGCCGGAGATGGCCACCGGCGGGTCACCGGGCAAGGCGGCGGCCGTGCCGCCGGACCTCACCCAGGGCGGCAAACCGGACAATGAGCACCGCTGGACGCTGGGTGCCACCGGTGCGCGGGGCTGGTTTTGGAGCAGGAATGCGGGGGGAGGGATTGAGAACACCGACGCCCGTCAGATCCTGATCACCGAGGTGGCCAAGGGTTCACCCGCTGCCAGCGTGCTGGAGAAAGGTGACGTGGTGACGGGTCTCGACGGCCAGGCGTTCGGCGGTGACGCCCGCCGCCTCTTTGCCCAGGCGGTCACGGAGGCCGAAAAGGAATCTAACGGAGGTGTGTTGAAGCTGGTCCGCTGGCGCGCAGGCAAGACGGAAAACGTCGAATTGAAGCTGCAGGTGCTCGGGACCTATGCACCGACGGCACCCTACGCTTGTGCCAAATCCAAGCGCATCTTCGAGCAAGGTTGTGAGGCCATTGCCAAACGGGGCTTCAAGGACAAACAGGGCAACGTGCCGCTCAGCATCGAGAACGACATGAACGCCCTGGCATTGGTCGCGTCCGGGCGCAATGAATACCTGCCACTGGTGGCCGAATACGCCCAGCAAGTTGCCGCGTGCCAGCCGGACCCCAAAGGCCTACCGACGTGGGAATACGGCTACCACACGTTATTCCTGGCGGAGTATGCACTGGCCACCAAGGACGTGGCGGTGATGGCCGGACTGCGGCGTCTCTCGCTGGACATCGCCCGCGGCGCGAGCGGCGTCGGCACGTGGGGCCACGGCTTCGTCCAGCCCAGCGGCAATCTGGGCGGCTACGGTTGCATGAACCAAACCGGGATCCCGCTGACGCTGGCCATGGTGCTCGCACGCGAGGCCGGGGTGAAGGACCCCGATCTGGACCAGACGATCACCAAAGCCAGCAGTTTTCTCCGCCAGTGGGTCTACAAGGGCGCAATTCCCTACGGTGATCACGATCCGTGGCCATGGCATGATGGCAACGGACAGTGTTCCGGTCCCGCAGTGATCTTCGATCTGCTAGGTGATCGGGAGGCCGCCGCGTTCTACTCGCGCATGGGCACCGCCGCATACGCCGAGCGGGAAAGCGGCCACACGGGGAACTTCTTCAATATCCTCTGGGCGCTGCCGGGCGTGTCCCGCTCCGGGCCGGCCGCCACCGCCGCGTATTTCATGGAAACCTCCTGGTATTATGACCTCGCGCGAGGCTGGGACGGGAGCTGCCCGTATGTGGGTTTCCCCGGCGAGGGCTCACATATCGGCTGGGACTGCACCGGCACTTACCTGTTAGGCTACGCCCTCCCGCTCAAAAGCCTCTACCTCACCGGCCGCAAGCCGGGCGCGGCCCCGGAGCTCTCGCCCGCGGAGGTGGCCGGGACGATTGCCGCCGGCCGCGGTTTCACGTTCGGGAACGCTGAGCGGCAGGACTGGTACGAGGAGCGGGACACAGAAACCCTGGTGGCCGGACTGTCCAGTTGGTCGCCAGCGGTCCGCCTGCGCTCGTCGCAGGCGCTGAGCCACCGCGATGGGGATTTCCTGCCGCAACTCCTCAAGCTGCTAGCCAGCAAGGATCGAAACAGCCGTTATGGGGCATGCGAGGCGCTGGCCAAGCTCGGCCCCAAGGCCGATTCCGCGGCACCGCAGGTCCGCGCGTTGCTCAGCGACAAGGACCCGTGGCTGAGGATGCTGGCTGTCCGGACCTTGGCCTACATGGGGCCGGACGTTCGCACTGCGGCGGTCCCCGATCTGCTCCGCGCGGCGTTGATCAAGGATCCCAATGACCGCCGCCAGCGTCTCGTGGGCGAGGTGGCAAAAGCCTTGTTTGCACCGATGCCCGGCACCAACGAGCCAATCCCCATCCTGGCGAAATCACTCGACGGCGTAGACCGGCCCTTGCTCTATGCGGCACTCAAAGAGGTGCTCGCCAACGAGGACGGACTGATCCGCGGCCTGGCGGCGGGGATCTATCCGTTGCTCTCAGCGGAGGACGTCAAGGCGCTGCTGCCCGAGATTGCGGCAGCGACCCGCAAGAATGCGCCCAGCGGGGAGATGTTCCGGATGGGCATCCGCTGGGCGGGCTTGGAGCTGCTGGCCCGATTCAGGATTCGCGAGGGGATGGCGCTGTGTGTGGACCTGATGAACGAGTTCGGTTGGGGCTGCGAAAAGAACCCGTGCATCAATCCCCTGAGGAAGTATGGTGGGGCCGCCAAAGAGGTGATCCCCCGGCTCCGGGAGACGATCGCCGCCACACGCAAGGCAATTGAAGCCGAGCCGTGGAATGGGGAAGGTTGGAAGAAGGATATCCTGGCCGTTGAAAAACTGATCGAGGAAATCGAGGCCGACAACAACCCCGCCCCCGTGCTGAACATCAAGGAATTCACCAGTAGCAAAAGATAGTCTTGTGGTTTTTGCGGGTGGGAGGATACTGCGGCTGGTCCACGATATTCCCCTCCCGCTTGCCCGCATTCCCGGGCTGCCGGGAGGAGGCAATGACTGAGGCCCAAAGGACCGCTCGGAAAGCCCAGCCACAACCAACCTGTCAACCCATCATGAAAACACCGAATCGCAACAATCCGACAGGGAATACCCTCAGTTGCCTCGCCGTCGCGCTGGCAGGCCTCGCCTTCACCAACACGCCGGCGCTCGCCGCGCCTACGGTCTGGAACGTCAACATCGGCACTGAACTCACCACCAGTGACAATTTCATCGGCGCTGCTCCCGAAAACACCGCGAACAGCTTCTGGAACTCGGTCACGACGGCGAATCCCACCGCAATGCCACTCGCGGATTCCACGGAGACCGCCAGTACGGCGACGCTGACGTTGACCGGATCGATCGGCTTCACTGATGGTGGTTGGGCCGCCGTAACAGGGCCCGAAATCTTCAGCCAATGGAGCAAATCATCAGACAATGCGACTCCGTTCGGCATGGAGATCGGGGGTCTTGGTTCCAGCAATACCTATGACCTCATTGTCTACTCCGACTGGTATTGGAAAGGCGACGCAACCCTTCCTGTGACGCAAACCGTCGGGAGCGGGCTGGCCGGCACGATTATTTTGGATCAGATCTCCTCGGGCGCGGACGGGGTCGTCCCGGGTCTGGTCGAAGACACCGATCCAGCAGCGAATTCGAGCATCGAGGGCAACTGGCTGCGCATCACCGGACTCACCCCGGACGGTAGCGGCAACCTCGCGTTCATCATGGGGGGAACTAACGCCGCATTTAACGGCTTCCAACTGATTCAAGTCCCCGAGCCCTCCGCTGCAGCCCTGCTTGGTCTTGGGGGTCTCGCCTTGCTGCGCCGCCGCCGGTAAACGCGTGGCAAGTTGCCAATAATGAACGATTCACCACGGACGCCCGCCCCATTCTCACGCGGGAATGGGGCGGGCTGTTTTTAATAGATGAAGCATTCACATCATCCAGCCGATCATGAACACCAATAGACACCTCCCTTCCGCCCGTCGGGCTCTCGCCACTGCGGCGCTCGCAGCTCTCGCCCTTGCCAATCCGTCGGCTCATGCGGTGCCTGTCTGGAACGTCAACATCGGCACTGAACTCACCCCAAGTGACAATTTCACCGGAGCTGCTCCCGAAAACACCGCGAACAGCTTCTGGAACTCGGTCACGACGGCGAATCCCACCGCAATGCCACTCGCGGATTCCACGGAGACCGTCAGTTCGGCGACGCTGACGTTGACCGGATCTTTCCAATTCACTGATGGTGGTTGGGCCGCCGTAACAGGGCCTGAAATCTTTTCCCAATGGAGCAAATCATCAGACAATGCGACTCCGTTCGGCATGGTGATCGGGGGTCTCGGTGCCAGCAACACCTATGACCTCATTATCTACTCCGACTGGTATTGGAAAGGCGACGGAACCTTGCCTTTGACGCAAACCGTCGGGAGCGGGCTGACCGGTACGATTGTTTTGGATCAGATCTCCTCGGGCGCGAACGGGGACGTCCCGGATCTGGTCGAAGACACTGATCCAGGGGCGAATGGGAACATCGAGGGCAACTGGCTTCGCATCACCGGACTCACCCCGGACGGTAGCGGCAACCTCGGATTCAGCATGGGCGGAACAAATGCAGCCTTCAACGGTTTCCAACTGATCCAGATGGGCGGTGGCCCGCCCGACACCACTCCGCCGACTCCGAACCCCATGACCTGGGCCAGCGCGCCTGCGGCTGCTAGCAGTTCCAGCATCACCATGACCGCCACCACCGCCAGCGATGCCAGTGGCGTGGAATACCTTTTCACCGAGACCAGCAACAATCCCGGCGCGACCAGCAGCGGCTGGCAGAACAGCCCCGTTTATACCGATACGGGACTGAACCCATCCACGACTTACACTTATACGGTCAAAGCCAGAGACAAGAGCCCCGCGCTGCACGAAACGGGAGTATCCGGTGCCGCATCCGCCACCACCAACCCGCCACCCTCGGGGGCCGTGGTATGGAACGTCAACATCGGCAGCCAGATCACCACTGCCGACAACTATGCAGGTGCCATCCCACAAAGCACCCCGATCAACTGGAACTCGATTACTTCATCATCCTACACCGGGCTGGCGCTCAAGGACTCTACTGGTTCGACCGCTGGCGGCATCACTCTCGATCTCACGAGCGACCGGGCTGCCGGCGGCCAAGCCCTGACGAGCGGCGACAAGATATTCATCGGTTACTTTGGGGGGGCAGGTGCCGCATCAACCATGACTCTCCGGGGACTCACGTTGGTCAAGACCTACGATATCCTATTCTATTCTGATTGGTATTGGAAAAATGGCGACAGTTTGCCCATCACCCAGACAGCGGGCACAGGGCTATCCGGCACATTTCATCTCAACCGGATCCTTTCGGGAACGAACGGGACAGTGCCCGCACTCACTCAGGACACCAACCCTGCGAATGTCACATCCGGCGCGGGAAATATCGGAAACTACTGCCGCATTGTGGGAATCGTCCCGGAGGCCGATGGTAAAGTGAGCTTCCGCATGGGCGATGGGGCGAATACCGCTTTCAGTGGGTTCCAGTTCGTTCAAACGGGCGACGCCGCCCCTCGGGCGGACATTCTCACCTTTGGCTTGCCCGGCAATCCAGCCGTCATCAGCGGCACCCATATCACCCTGGCTCTGCCCTATGGCTCGAATGTGACCAGCCTGGCGCCCACTTTCACGCTATGGCCGGGAGCCACTTGTGTTCCGGTTTCCGGCACCGCTCTGAATTTCACTTCCCCGCAGACTTATACGGTGACATCCTCGGATTCCCTGGTTACCAAGATCTACACCGTGACGGCGGTGATCGCTCCGCCGCTTCCCGAATTCACCCTGACGGCTCCCGCCGCCTGGGATGGCCGCCAAACGATCACCGTCCAGCCCGATATCACCAACCTTGCCCTGCTGCAAGCCACCGGCGGCACCAACTTCAACTACCAGTGGAGTGTCAGTGGAGTGGCCGTTACCAAGCAGGTCAGCCCCGGCGTCCTGACTCTCACACGTTCCCAAGGCAGTGGTCCGCTGGTCGTCACACTCACCATGGACAACGGCACGACCGGGGTCACGAACTCGACAACCATCGATGTCCAGGAACCCGCGACCGATCCCTGGGTGGAGCGCACACCGGGTGCCACCGAAAAACCGGTCACGGGCCAGTTTTTCGCCCGCAACCCGTTTTCCAATCTCGGCACGATCCATTACAACGGCATCCAGAGCGGGTCACCGGACACCGTCTATCTCAAGGTTTACAAGACACCTTCCGGCGGTTCCGAAACCCTTGAAACAACCCACCGCCAGTCGCTTGTCGGCGGTGCCTACGCGTTCTCCGCGCCGATCGCCGCGGGCCTCATCAGTTATCGCGTGGTCTATGGCACGACCACCGGTGGCGTGGATACCGATGTGGACACGACGGTCACCGACCTCGTTTGCGGCGACGCCTACATCATCGAGGGCCAGTCCAATGCCGTGGCCACCGACAACAGCGCCCCGCGTGATGGCACCACCAGCCCCTGGATCCGCACCTACGGCCGCGCTGGAGGAGCTTGGGGCTCGGCACGCAGCAAAGCCTCCGATCCTTTCTGGGAAATGAACGTCGGCCTATGGGGCATGGAACTGGCCAAGAGCATGGTCACCGGTCATCAGATTCCCGTCTGCTTCATCAACGGAGCCGTAGGCGGCACCCGGATCGACGAGCACCAGGCCCATCCGGCGAACCACACCGTGGCAGGAGGCTTGTATTCCATCTACGCCAACCTCCTCAACCGCGTGATCGGGGCGAAGCTCACCCACGGGATTCGCGGCATCTTTTGGCATCAGGGAGAAAGCGATTGCAGTAATTTTGGTCCGATACTTGACTATGACTACACTGTCTATGAACAGAACTTCCTGAATATGTCAGACGCGTGGAAGCAGGACTATCCAAACCTCCAGCGCTACCTCATCTATCAGGTGATGCCGAAACCCTGCGGCATCGGCCCCAAGGGCGACCAACTCCGCGAAGTCCAGCGCAATCTGCCTCGTTTGTATTCAAAGATGAGCATCCTCAACACCTTGGGGATCGAGGGCTACGAAGGCTGTCATTTCAGCGCGGCGGGCTATGCGAACATGGCGAATCGTACGGCACCAGTGGTCGGCCGCGATTTCTACGGAGTGGCGCCCGGAGCGCCTGTCACCGCGCCCAACTTGAAGCGGGCCTACTTCACCACCAGCGACCGGACGGCGATCGCCCTGGAGTTTGACCAAACCATGAGCTGGAGCCGCTTCTCGCTTCCAAACTACTATGTGGACAAAACCGCGGGCAAAGTCACCTCTGGCAGCGCGTCGGGCAATCTCGTCACCCTCCAACTCTCCGGCCCCGCAGCCGTCACTGCCACCCTCGACTATCTGGAGGACAACTACTGGAACCAGGGCGAATCGGTGTCGAGTCTGCTCTACGGTGCCAACGCGATCCCGGCCCTCACTTTTGCCGATGTCCCCATCGGCACGCTCACTCAATATGAGTCATGGTCCGGCACCAGGAACCTCAGCGGTGCATCTGCCGCCGGCGATGCCGACCCGGATCATGACGGGGTTCAGAATGCCCTTGAATATGTATTGGGCGGCGAGCCGAACCCGGCCGCGGCGGACTCCAACTCGGCCGCCCTGCTGCCGTATTCCACGCCTGACGGCGCGGGCGACCTCGTCTTCACGTTCCAACGCAAGGTCGCTTCGGTGGGCGGCGTGGACCTCACCTTCCAATGGGCTGCCGACCTGACGTTCCCGCCGCTCAACAGCGTGCCGATCGGCGCGGCGGGCTCCACCGTCGATGGCATTCATGTCGCCATCACCCACTTCGATGCCGCCACCGACATGATCGTCATCACGGTGCCGGCGGCCAAGGCTGCGGGCGGCAAGTTGTTCGGCCGACTCCATGCGATAGTGCCGTGAGGTCTTCCACGAAAAGGCAAGATTTGTAATATCTTGTAAGAGGGCACCCGGCGGCACCGTAGCTGGTTCGGAGGGCAAGCAAGCCCCTGAAACAGCCAAAACAACAAAAATGAGAATGAAAACAGCAAGAGCAATCGTGGGCGCGGTGGTTGCCATGTCATTGGTGGCGAATGTGGGCATGGCCCAGCAGGCCGGGGCAGGCAAGCCACAGGAGAAATTTAAGGGGCCGGTCAAGGTCTTTATCCTTGCCGGGCAGTCGAACATGGAAGGGCTTGGTGGTGTGCAGACGCTCGACCGGCTGGGTGAACACCCGACTCATGGAGATCTGTTGAAAAAGATCAAGAAAGACGACGGCTCAATCGTGGTGCGCGATGATGTGTTTGTCTCGTATCAGAAAGCTGACCAAAAACTCAAGCGGCCGTTGTCGGTGGGTATGGGTGGATGGGGGGCGGATTGGTTCGGGCCGGAGCTGATGTTCGGCATCGAGATGGGCGATTCCTTCAAAGAGCCGGTGCTGTTGATCAAGACCTGCTGGGGCGGGCACAGCCTGTATGGGAATTTCCGGCCGCCCAGCGCCGGAAAACCGGCCTATGAGTCAGGCTACAAACCGGAGGAGATTGGGGCGTCATATGCCAAAATGGTGAAAGAGGTGCGTGAGTGCCTGGCCAATCTTGACACCGATTTTCCGCAGCTCAAGGGGCTCAAAACCGAACTCTGCGGGTTCGTCTGGTTCCAGGGCTGGAATGACATGTGTCAGCCCGGCGATCAGACCAGGCAGCAGGTGTATGATGAATATTGCCCGAATTTCGTTCATCTGGTTCAGGACCTGCGCGCCGAGTTCAAGGTGCCGAAGTTGCCGGTAGTCCTGGGGGATCTTGGCGTCGGCGGCGAGAAAGTGGACAAGAATATGATGGATTTCAGGGCCGCACAGGCGAAAATCGCGACCTGCCCTGAGTTGAAGGGCACCGTGGGTTATGTGCGTACAGCGCCATTCTGGTATCCTGAGCTGGATGAATTGCCTGCGAAAATGAATGCTGAGGAAAACCGGGTGAGGAAGGCGGCCGAGGCGCAACTCAAGGAGCAACTGAAAGACCAACCGGAGAGCGCCGATCCCAAGAAAATGGAACAACTCGTAAGAGCAGCCGGTGACAAGGCCCTCAAAGATGATGCGGCATACCAGCAAGCCAAAAAGGAATCCGACCGGCACGTTTGCAACTGGTACTGCCATTATCAGGGAAGCGCCAGGGTGTACTGCATGGTTGGGTACAGCCTGGCCGAGGCGATGAAACCGTTGTTGGCGATCAAACCGTAACGATTCAACTGTCGCAATGAGCCCCCCTCTCCCCGGTCCGGTCACCGGCTCTTGCAACGGCTTTCACTACAAAGGGAATATCTTCGCAGTGACGTGTGAGTCGGGTGAGTTGATCCGTGCGAATGAGCGCCTTAACAAGGGTTTTGCCGGCCATGGCGAAGGTTGCCGCTGTTGAGAACAAGGAAACTGTAGCAACTGTTACAATACGACAAATGCCCGTATTTATGCACCCATCAAAACCATGCCGGAAAATGAAATTTATTCCTTTTGGCCCCTTGCTTGCGGCCACGGCATGGATGGCTGTGGCGGCGGCCTGGCCCGCCAGGGCGGATGCCGTGGCGGACGAGGAAGGGAAACCACGGCGTTACACCCTTGCTGAAAAGACCATTCAGCATGCCAAAGACAACCTGCCCAAACAAGTATCCACGGAAAACCCGGAATTGACCGAGTTGGTGCATGATTTATATATTGATTGCACGTTTGATAAATTATGGGAGCCGGCCCTTCCCGGGCTGCCATACCGGTTCTTCTCGATTTCCGGAGCAGGCGACGCATCATACGGCAAGTGTCAGTTACTGTGGGATACCATGTTTGTTCTGAATGCGTGGGCGCCGTTGGATGATGATCCATTGGCCCGCGATGTCTTTCGCAATTATTGGAATGTGATCGACCATAATCCGGAAGCGCCCAAAGGATCATCCCGCTATGGCATGGTGCCGTGTACGACCAAGCCGGATCTGCCGCAGGATGGTTACTCCCAAATCCCGATCCTGGCCTGGGGATGTCTGATGGTTTACAACCAGACCAATGACCGGGCATTGCTCGATCTCTGCCTGCCATATTTGGATGCATTTTTGACGTGGTATGCCACTGAGCGGGATGTGGACAATGATGGATTGATCGAGTACGGCGCCTACAAGAAATGTTCGATCGCTGATATCGTTCAGACGGCTCGCTTTGAAACATTTGATTTTGCCGCGCCCCTTGATAATCTGACCTTGACAAAACATCCTACGCGCGGCACGGGCGGTGCCTGGTATGGAAACATCGAAGGCGTCGATCAAACTTGTTTCCTGGCAATGTCCGAAAGGGCCATGATCGAGATGTGTCAAAGAACCGGACGCGTCGAAATGAGGCGAAAATACCAACAGAATCTCGCCAAACGAACGGAGGCGATCCGCGCGAAGATGTGGGACCCGGAAACAAAATTCTTCTACAGCCTGAGCCGGGATACCGATCAACAGGTCCGCGTTCGGACGCTGCAGGGGTTTCTTCCTCTGACTGCCGGGATGGCAAGCGAGAAACAGGCCGCGGAATTGGTCGGGCAGTTGACCGATCCGGCGCTGTTTTGGAGCAAATACCCGGTAACGACTTCAGCAATGAACGAACCTACGTTTCGCCCGGATGGATTTTGGCGGGGTGACGTGTGGCCCCCAACTGACTATTTGATAGCACTCGGCCTTAATCGCTATGGCTATTATGATGTTGCCAGGGAGATGGCTGATAAAATGCTTGAGTTGGTGAGGAAACATGACGGCCATGCCTACGAACGTTACAACGGGGTCGAAGGTCTCGGTTTGGGGGTAAAGGATTACTGCTGGGGCGTAACCGCCTGGAGCATGACCGTGAATGCCATTTACGGAATTCAGGAGGATTACCGGACGATTGTGGTCCCGCCCCATGCCAAAGGCCGGCGAGTGAAACTTGGCAAACTGGAGGTGAGCTATCCCACGGATACTTTAGTCGAGTTGAAATCGGCCTTTCAGCGGGAATTCAAGGTTGTGTTTCCTGGCGAAAATGCGGAGATCAAGGTTCAGTGCGACGGAACGACTGTGAAACCAGTCAACGCAACCGGCGCGGCAGCCGAGGTTACATTTACCGCACTGCCCGGAAAGACCTATATGGTCTCAAAATCCGATCCGTCCTCAGAGAAACCTCTGGCCGTGAAGGGCGGGCGTTTCCTAACATTGAATACGGTGATCCGTGTCAACCAGATCGAGGCGGCGCGCAATATGAACGAAGGCACGGACGAAGCTGCCGTTCATACGCCCGAGACCGTGGCCGCATTCCGTGACGCGGTAAGCAAAGGGTTTCCGGGTGCTGCGGTGACCTGGGCCTTTTCATGGCAGGCGCTCCATGATCAACGGCCGAATTATGCCGCCATCCGCAAACAGGTCGTCGGCTATCACAAAACCTATGGCGATGAAATCACCTTTATTCCAGGTGGCTATTTCGCGCCCATGTATAGTTCCAGGGTGCAAGTCAACCTGGACATCAAAGAGGCGCTGCTCAAAGTGCGCGACATGGTTGGCGACGGCTACAAGCCCAAGAGCCTGGTGGCCGGTTTCCTCGCCGCCGAAAATTTGCGCTATCTAGCGGAAGAGGAGGGCATCCATGTCTGCCAGGGCACGATCTGGAGCCAATACGGGATCGACAACGGGGACGGGGACGGCTCGATCAGTTACCCCTATTATCCGAGCCGCGAGCACGGGTGCAAGCCCGCCCAGGGACGTGGCGACTTGATTGATTGTGTGAATCTTGATGGCTGGACCTGTGATTTCCTGTGCGCACGGCGCTTCGGGTTTGAAGGCGGTTTCAACAGCCGTCTCGGGGTGGGGCCGATCGAGTCGTATCGCAACCTCGGTGTGGAGCAAGGCATGGCCGAAGTGATGGCGGTCACGGCGAATCACTTTGACGATGGCTTCACGCGCAATGGTTTCGGCTGGGTGACCAATTGTTGGGAGATCAGCTTGGTTAAGAATCTTAAACCGGAAGTGCTGGACTGCCTCACCAGGTGGCTCCAGAACGTGCGGCAACGCTGGCCCGACACCAGGCTCGTCACGCAGGGGGAATTCGGCGAGGCCTGGCGGCGTGAGCATGCGGACAACAAGGATATGGATTACAAGTTCGTGCAGCGCGGCACCGGCATTGGCGGCTCGGAGCCAAATCTGGAGATCCGCTGGTTCATGAATACCGATTTCCGGCTGGCTATCCTACGCGACTGGAAAACCAACGATCCAGGCAAGGTCATCGACTTCACGCGCTATGATCTGCCCGCCCGCGAGCCGGCCGACTCCTCGGCCGAAAAGCCATCCCGGAATTGGAGTTTGATCAACCGCATCAACCAGAAAGGCCGTCGGCCGGAAGATGCCCCCGTGCCTTTGAAGGACCTGACCAATGAGGAGCAGGCGCTGATTAAGAAGCGCTATCCGGAGCTATTTTAGGAACCCGGCCGGGGGCATCCCTGCGAGTGGATCAATCGCAACCCAAAACGCTGAAAATGTATAACAAGTCATGAAAACCAAGACATCAAGAACAGGTCAATGGCTGGGGGTCGCCGTGCTCTCCGCCTCACTCACCGCGCTCGGCGCGGCACCGCCCGATTCCGGCACCGCAACTGCCGTGGCGGCCAGCGATCCGGCGGCAACCGTCCTTTGGTATCAAAAACCGGCCGTGAAGTGGAGGGAGGCGCTGCCGGTGGGCAACGGCCGGTTGGGGGCGATGGTGTTCGGAGCGGCGGATTGCGAACAGCTTCAGCTCAACGAACAGACCATCTGGACCGGCGGCCCTTATGATCCGACCCGACCGGGTGGTCCGGAAGCATTGCCGGAAATCCGGCGCTTGATTTTTTCCGGCAAATATTCCGACGCGCACAAACTGTTTGATCAAACCATGATGGGGGAGCCGGTCGAGCAGATGAAATATCAGCCATTGGGAAACCTGTATCTCACCTTCCCCGGCCATTCGAACCCGACCAATTATCGCCGCCAACTGGACCTCGACACCGCCATTGCGGCCGTTTCCTATCGCGTGGGCGAGGTGAACTTCCGCCGTGAAATCCTTGCTAGTCCGGTGGACCAAGTCATCGTCGTGCGGCTCACCGCCGACAAACCCGGTGCCATCACCTTTGTGGCGAAACTGGAGGGCGCCACCAATACCAAAACCCCCGGCGACGAACGCCACTCGGTGGAGACTCTCGACTCCGGCGAGTTGGTGTTGCGCGGCAAATCGGGCAGTTTGTGGGGGATCGAGGGCCGGGTGCTTTATGAGGGACGGGTGCGCGTGCTCAACGACGGCGGGAAGCGGGTGACCACCCCGGAGGGGGTTTCAGTGGAGGGAGCCGACGCGGCGACCCTGATCATTGCCGCAGCCACCAATTTCAAACGCTACAACGACTTGAGCGGCGATCAAGCAACGCGGGTGCAAACGTATCTGCAGAAGGTCGGGGGCAAAGCCTGGGACCGCCTGCGTACGGACCACGTCACCGAACATCAACGGCTGTTCCGCCGCGTGCAACTGAAACTGGCCGCGACCGAAACCTCGGCTCGGCCGACCAACGAACGGTTAGCCAGCCACACCCCGCAGCAAGACCCGGCGCTGGCCGCGCTGATGTTCCAATACGGCCGCTATCTCCTGATCGGAAGCAGCCGCCCCGGGGGCCAGCCGGCCAACTTGCAGGGAATTTGGAATGGCGACATGAATCCATCCTGGGAAAGCAAATTCACCACCAACATCAATCTGGAAATGAACTATTGGCCGGCTGAGGCGACCGCCTTGCCCGAGTGCGTTGAGCCGCTGGTGCGGATGGTGAAGGAATTGGCCGAAACCGGCAGCAAGGTGGCCCGCGTCCACTATGGCGCGCGCGGCTGGGTGTTTCATCAGAACACCGACCAGTGGCGTCATGCCGCGCCCATGGATGGAGCCACCTGGGGAACCTTCTCGGTGGGCGGGGCGTGGCTGTGCACCCATCTTTGGGAGCATTACCTTTTCACCGGCGACCAGGCCTATCTGCGCGACATCTATCCGCTGCTCAAGGGCGCGGCCCAGTTTTTCCTGGATACCCTGGTGGAACATCCCGGGCGCCACTGGCTGGTGACCTGCCCGTCCAACTCGCCGGAGAACTTCCCGATCTATCCGGGCAACCCGAAATACGATGACAAATACGGGGTCACCATCTGTGCCGGGTCCACCATCGACATGCAAATCCTGCGCGACCTGTTCGCCGCCTGTGGCGAAGCGGGGAAAATCCTGGGTGTTGATCCGGCGTTCTGTGCCCAGGTCGCCGAGGCGCGGCAGCGGCTTGCGCCGATGCAAATCGGCCGCCACGGCCAGGTGCAGGAATGGGTCGATGACTGGGAGGATAAAGAGCCCAAGCACCGGCATATCTCCCACCTCTACGGACTCTATCCAAGCCGCCAAATCACGCCTGCCGCCACCCCCGAGCTGGCTGCCGCGGCGAAGGTGAGCTTGAACCTGCGCGGCTACGGCAGCACCGGATTTGGCCGGGCATGGACGGCCGCCTGCTGGGCACGTTTGTTTGATGGTGAGCAGGCCGCGATTGCCCTAACCAACCTGGTGGCCAAGGATACCTGTCCGAACCTGTTCTCGATGTGCTACGGGTCGCCGCAGGTGGACGGCACGTTCGGCGCGACTGCCGCCATCACTGAAATGCTGATGCAATCGCATGCGGGCGAAATCCACCTGATCCCGGCGCTGCCGGCGGCGTGGGCGACCGGTTCGGTCAAGGGGCTGCGCGCCCGCGGCGGATTTGTGGTGGATATCGCCTGGCAGGATGGCAAACTTGTGGAAGCCGTGATTCAATCGCTGACCGGAAACCCGTGCCGCTTGCGCTACGGAACGCGGACCCATGAGGTGACGCTGGCCAAAGGCGAAAGTTTCCGCTGGACAGGCCAGTAATCCTGAAGGGGGAGCGCGCATTGCCAAGAGTCCATCATGAAATTTCATCTATTGATCGCAACCCTCGTCGCCGCCGGCCACCTGGTGCAAGGCGAAATCCTGGTGAACCCGGGCACCAAGAGCGCCGCCGCCGAATCCGCCAGGGCGGTGTTTGAGCAAGGCAGGTCCTGCTTCAACGCCCAAGGGGTGCCTCAGGACACCACCAAAGCACGGGGGCTCTGGAAACAGGCGGTCGCGTTGGGCAATGGCCGTGCCGCTGCAAATGCAGCGATGGTCTATCTCGCTGGTGACGGTGTCGCGCCCGACCAAAAGCAAGCACTCAAGCTTGCGACGCGCGCGGCAGAGGTAAACGATCCTTCAGCACTTGAAGCGCTACTGGCGTTCCTGCCATTACAGTGAACTCTCAAGCGAAGTCTTGTCCAGGCCGGCCATTGTCATTGACACACAGTGATTTCATGATGCACGTTTCTTTTGCAATTCCTTTTCTGATCAGTCTGACCGTCACTGCAATTGAATCTCGTGCGAACGAGGCGCCACTGCCGGCGAAGATCGAGTTCAATCGGGACATCCGGCCGATTCTCTCAGATGCCTGCTTTCACTGCCACGGCCCGGACAAGAACACGCGCGAGTCCGCCCTGCGGCTGGATTCTCGCGAGGAGGCCTTGAAGCCGGCGAAATCTGGCAAAATCCCGATCCTGCCGGGACAGCCGGGGAAGAGCGATCTCGTCCGGAGGATCCTAACGGAGGACACTGATGAACGGATGCCGCCAGTCAAGGCACACAAGGTGCTCACGACTCCTCAAAAGCAAGTGTTGCAGCGCTGGATCGCTCAAGGAGCGGAGTATCAGCCGCACTGGGCGTTCCGCCCGATCCAAAGGCCGCCGGTTCCGGCGCTGGGTTCACATCCGGTGGACGCATTCATTCGCCACCGCCTGCCTGCGGAGAATCTGCAACCCGCTCCAGAAGCAGACAAGGTCACGCTGGTCCGCCGCCTGACGCTCGACCTCACCGGGCTGCCACCGGCGCCGGCGGAGGTAGATGCCTTTGTCAACGATGCGGCGCCAGACTCCTATGAACGGGTGGTGGACCGCCTGTTGGCCTCACCGCATTACGGCGAGCGTATGGC
>JAIPKB010000049.1 GCA_021733795.1 Akkermansiaceae bacterium
GAACCGCGCAACGAAAACGCTAACAAGGGCTTCGGCGAGCCGGGTTTTGTTAGCACCGCCGAGGGCCACATCGTCCGGGTTGTCGCCGAAGAAGGGTTCGATGAGGCAGGACGGAATCGTGGAGAGGGCATTGACGCTGTCCCGTCCGCCATCAAAGGGCGGGGCTTGCTTGAGGCCGCGGTTTTGTTTTCCGGTGCGGTTGTAGAGCGCCACCATGGCAGCCTGGATGGCGGTGGCCCAGGCTTCCGATTTTGGACAGGCAGGCCCCCAGAGGGTTTCGGTGCCGCGGACGCTGCCGTCGTGGTTGTTGTAGTGGAGTTCGATGGCGGCTGCGGCTCCCCAGTCGGCGAGTTCGCGGTAAGCGCCGGCAATACCGATGCCATCGCGCAGGAAGATCCCAACCTCGATGCCGGCGGCGGCTCCGGCGGTTTTGATTTTCTCCGCGAGATCCTTGTTCCACAGGTACTCGCTGGGACCTGCGGATGCCAGGCCGCTGCCACCGGGTGCTTTGGCGGTGTGGCCCACCACAATGCCAAGGCGCGGACCGGGCGAAGATGCTGCGCTAGTGCCGCGGGCGGAACGCCGGGCGCTCCCCGGAGGGGCGATGGACGTCCAACTGTCGATGATGTCTTCAAGGTGATCCTTGAGCGCGTGCAGGCGCGCGAGTTGGGATGCCGTGGAAGAGGGGACGATGGCTTGCGGAGAGCGACCGCCAGCAATGGTGCGGACGGCGGCTTCCGGCTTGTTTCCGGCGGGCATGGCGTTGGTGGTTTGAGGTGAAACGGGATTTCAAGTGGCGTGCGTCAAAGGCAAGGCGCGGCAATTCAGGACGACAGCTCGCCAACACGACGCGATACAACCAGAATGGGGCCGTGCTGTCGAGCTGGAGATGCCTCTTGGGAATGAGATTGACACCATTTCAGGGGCCGGGAGCGGTCGAATCGCAGCTCCAGTGGCCGCGTTGGTCACAACGCGCCCGCCGATGGATCGCTCAGTGGCTGTCTGAAAAATGGTTTGGCAGGGACCTTTTTCCGAAAGGTCCGCGAGAATGGGTAGCGAATGAACGGTCGACACGGCTTATTTATTCTCAGTTCATTCACCCGGACGCTTCGGAAAAGCGTCCCTGCCATTTTTCAGACAGGCTCTCAGGAAATCGCACCCGATTATCACCCCACGCCTCGGTTCCCGATTAGATTGACGATCGTCAATATAGCCGGTGGTCCGACCGCCGCATAGTGGGCGCATGTTCTCCCGGTTTGAACGCGACAATCAGCACGACGATCGTGAGCTGGATTGTCGCGATGGCGGCGGGGCATTGACATTGCTCCCGATACAGCCGCTCCTCCCGTGAAAGTTGTGTGAAGGATGTGTGAATAATTACACAAGCGGCCGGAATTTCTTGCCTTGTGGTGCGAAAACGGGCAATTTGTTGACAGTCTCAAAAGGGAGGATGCTCTCCGGCGAGGCTATTATAATCCGGGGCGATTGCCCCATTTGATAACAACAAAACATGCAAAACAATGAAAACATACAAGCACCACCACCCGTGGGGTTTCACCTTGATGGAACTCCTGGTCGTCATCACCATCATCGTGGCTCTGGCCGGACTCTCCGTGCCGCAGATCACGAGGACCCTCAAGGCCAAGGACCGGCTGCTCGCCACCCACAATGCCACCCAGTTGTTCGCGGGGCTCAGCGAGTTCAGTCAGGAATACGGCAGCCTGCCCGACCGCTCGACCGCCACTGCGGTGATCGATCGCACCGACACCAAGCTCAAGCTGGATGGCGACAGCGCCAACGATTACTTCCGGCAGTTGATCGCCGCCGGACTCATCAGATCCGAGGATCCGTTCTACGCACCCACCGCCAACTCGAAGCGGAAGCCTGACAACATCTTCGATGGCGACGACGCCCTGAAGCCCGGCGAGGTCGGGTTTGGCTACATTCTCAACGGCAACTCCGCGATGCCGTTGGATTATCCGGGCCGGTTCATCGCGGTGAGCCCGCTGACCAATGCGGCCAAGGGCGAGTTCGACCCGGGCGCCTATTGGGACAAGGTGGTCGCCCTCTGCGCGGATGGCAGCGTGCAGCACCTCGACATCCGACCGGACAGCCACAAGGCTCACGTCGCCAAGGGCAAGACCCTGTTGGAAACCGGCCCGGGCACCCGCTGGGGCACCGAAATCCATCCGGTGATCAAAGCTCCGAAGTTCAAATAACAACCCATGGTCGCAACCCGGCCGGGAGGCTCACATGAGCATCCCGGCCAATTCACTGAAATCATGAGAAATTTTCAACCTCTCCGGGGGGGGGCCTTACCGAAACTCTGGTTCTGATTGTAGGAGTCGTGAAGTCCGAGGATCCGTTTTCTGCTCCATTCCCTGGCAATGCTCACCGTCCCGACAACAATATGGAGGGTGATGAAGCTCCTGAAATGCGAAACGGAGCGCGTTCATTCTGAACGCTGCCCCCGGCGGACATTTTGTCCGACCTGCGATCCTGTAGTAGCGTTACCGCCGACAGAATGTCGGCAAGACTCAGTCGATAGAATATCGACGCCTCGTCCCCCCCCATTTTTTTCAGACGGCCTCTAAGGGGTCGCCTGGAGGTGCGGCGCCACCTTCGCGATTCACTTCATGCTGGTTGGCGGACGGGGCCCGCATCCGGCTCGGGTTGGTGGTTTTCGATGGCCCGGGCGGCGGCCAGGGCCTTGACTGCGGCGCGGCGGTGGGGCTCCGCCTCCTCGGCGAGATCGGCGGCTTCCAACAACGAGGCGGCCTTTTCCTTTCTGGCGGCAAACGTCTTGAGTGAGGCGATCCGTTCGAGCTGTGCCGGAGTGAGGCTCGGCAGGGTTGGCGACGGGGTGCCGACCAAAGCCCGGGTGGCGCGGGTGTTGAACGTGACCAGACCGGCGGCAGCGAGTTGTTGGACGGCGGCCCAGGTCGCCTCGTCGAGCACCTGGAGGACGGGCGGGCTGCCGCGCCAGTCGGTGTCGCGATAGAGGGCTTCCAGCGCGGCGGTGCGGTCGCGGTGGCGCAGCACGGTGAGCAACACCGGGGAGGCCTGGCCGGGCAGGACCGCCTCCTCGCAGTGGAGGAGCGCCCCGCCGAGAGCACCGGCGGCCCGCTCGGCGAAGGCCACCAGCGGATCGGCCGGGGCCGGTTTGGGAACCGGCCTGGCAACGGTGGACGGCAGTGATAAAAGCTGTTGGAGCCGGGCGAGGGTGGCCTCCTTGCCGCGTTTGAGTTTGGCTTTGTCAAGCGCGCCCTCGGTGCCGTCGAGCACGCCCTCGGCGAGGTTCATTTTGTTAGCCAGGGTTTCGAGCATGGCGTGCTCGATGGTGTTTTCCGCGATCAGGTTGATGACGGTGACGGCGCGGCGCTGGTGTTTCCGCCAGGCGCGGGCGATGCGTTGTTCGAGCCGGGCAGGGTTCCATGGCAGGTCGCAGTTGATGACGACGCTGGCCATTTGGAGGTTGAGACCCACGCCACCGGAATCCGTGCTGAGGAACAGGCGACATGCCGGATCATCCCGGAAGGCGATGATTTCGCCGCGGCGGCGTTGCTGGGGCACAGTGCCGGTGTGCCAGGCGTAGCCGACACCCATTTTTTCGGCGAGGCCGCGGACTTTGGCGAGCATTCCCTCCCACTCGGAGAAAATGATGACTTTCACATCGGGATCCACCAGGCATTCGTCGAGGATGCGTGCCAGCTCCTTGAGTTTCGGACAATCCTGGCAATCACGGGATTTGATGATCGACGGCGTGTCGCAGATCATCCGCATCATCGCCAGCAGCATGAGCATGAGTTCCTGCTGCTTGAGGGTGAGGGGGCGGCGCAACGAAATCTGTACGAGTTGGGAAACCTGGATCTTGCATTCGTCGTAGTCCGCCTGCATCGCCGGAGTGAGTTTGACGAAGTGGTTGTGATCGGTGCGGTCCGGCAATTCGGTTTCGACGTGGTGTTTGCGGCGGCGGATCAGGATCGGCTGCACCCGCTCGCGCAGGGCGGATAGATTTTGATAGTCGGAGGGGCGGCCCTTGTCGTCGAATTGATAGAACGTGCGGTTGAAGCGGAACAACGGCCCGAGCAGCGTGGGATCCAGGAAATCAATGATCGAGTAGAGTTCGTCGATGCGGTTTTCGATGGGGGTGCCGGTGAGGACGAAGGCGTAGCGGCTTTGCAGGCGCTTGACGGCCTGGGCGGTCTTGGTGGCCCAGTTTTTGATCCGCTGGGCTTCATCGAGCACCACGATGTCCGGCTGGAGCCGGGCATTGAGATCGAGGCTATCGGAGACGACCTGCTCGTAGTTGACGATGGTGAAGAACGGCGGGTCAGGGTCCGCGTAGTATCTGGCGCGGACGGCGCGCGGACCGTAGATCAGG
The DNA here is from genome assembly GCA_021733795.1 of Akkermansiaceae bacterium. Classification (GTDB taxonomy): domain Bacteria; phylum Verrucomicrobiota; class Verrucomicrobiia; order Verrucomicrobiales; family Akkermansiaceae; genus Luteolibacter. The sequence goes on from JAIPKB010000049.1 coordinate 4,385, forward strand.
CGGTGGGTGAGGGTGGTGAAGCGGCGGATCTGCTCTTCCCACTCCGCCTTGAGCGAGGCCGGGGTGACGATGAGGACGCGGCGGGCCTTGCCGAGGTGGTGGAGCAGGGCACAGGCGGCAATGGCCTGGATGGTCTTGCCAAGGCCCATTTCATCGGCCAGCAACGCGCGTTCGCCGAAGGCCAAATGCAACATTCCTTCACGTTGGTAGGGATAGAGCGGACAAAGGGTGACGTGCTCCGGATGGCGGCCCTCGACCACCCCGGTTTCGTAATCCCGGCGAAGCTGGCGGCGCTCCTCGGTGCGGCGGCGGGATTCGAGGAACGACGCGACTTCCTGGGAAACGCGAAACCAACGGAGGCGCGCGGCCTTGTCCAGCACCACGGTGGGATCGCCGACGAGGGTGCCGGACGGATCGAAATACGGTTTGAGGGAGGCTGGGAGCTGCGGAAGATTCCGTTCGATGCACAAGGTATCGCCGACCGCAACCAGATCGATGCGGCGGGAGCCGGCTTGTCGGGCGAGCCGGAACTCCCCCTTGAGCCGGCGCTTGAGCCAGATGAGGGTGGCCTCGATGTGTTTGCAGGTGCCGAGCCCGTTGATGCGGAAATCCGGGCAGGAACAGGCGAAGGAGCGGTTCGCGAGGTCGCGGATTTCCGTTTGATAGACCATCCCGCTGGGTGAGGCGACGCGGAAGTTGGAAAACACCGGGTGTTCCGGATTGAGGTTGGAGACCGTGTGTTTCTCGTCGCGCGCCCGCTGGACGCGACGGAGGATTTCGTCCTGATCGGTGGTGCGCCAATCCGCCGCGGGCGGCAGGGGCACGGCGGTGGCTTTACGTTTCGCGGACTTTTTCGCGGGTTTGCGGGCGGTTGGGCTGGGTTTGGCTGGCATGGCGGAAAACAGGGGGAAGGAAGGCGAGACCGACCGTGACAGAACCCAAGCGACAAATCAACCGGAGATATTGGTGACGATGCCGGGGGGTATCCGGGTCGGCGGTCAACACGAAGCATCGGCGGCTGCGGTCAGGTCTTGAAGTCGCGGCTTTGGAAGACCGCCCAACCGAGGGTCAGGAAGGTGAGGTTCAAGCCGAACAAAAAGGCATAGGATTCGATGAGTTTGGGCCAGGAGAGGTGGGTTTCCATCAGAAACACCCAGGCACTCATCCGCCAGGTGACAAACCAGGTTTCGTAGGGTTTGAAGAACGGAAATCCCTGTAGGATCATGTCCACAAACAAGATCGTGAGAGTGAGAATGGTGGCTGCCGCCGGCTTGATCTTGAGACAGGAAAACATAAATGCCAGCGACGACAGGGTGATCATGCTGAGCCCGATCCCCGCTGCGGACAGCGCCAACCTGCCGGCCCCCTGCCACCAGTCGGGATAGGCGGCGAACACCTTCATCCGCGGCTCCATGACAAAGAGACCACCCTCCCAGCCGACCGCCGCCACCGCCATCAGATAGCCGGAAATGCCCACGAAGAAGACAAAGCTGAAGGTGTAGAGGCACACTGCGGCGTATTTGATCAGCAGCAACCGCAGCCGGCTCACCGGCCGGGCGAAGACCATCCGCAGGTTGCCGTCCTCGTTTTCCTTGGCGACGATATCCCCGGCCACCAGCGCGAAAAACACCGATCCTAACAGAAACATGCTGAGCAGCATGATGGTGAAGGTGATCGTGAGCGAGCTGTAGTAATCGCCGAACTCCAGGTTGTTGCGCTCGATGAGGTCGCGCATGTGGCGCTGGCTGCCTTCCCGGCGGTACACCCACAGGATGAGCACCTCCATCAGAAGAAAGGCGCCGTAGCCCATCCAGGTCCGGGGTCTGGCGTAGAGCTTGCGGAGTTCGCCACGGAGTTGTTGGAGAAAAAGCATGGGTGGGGGCGGTCAGCGGGTGGGGGCGGATTCGGGATGGCGCAGGTCCATGTAGAGATCCTCGAGCGAGCGGTGGATGGGGGCGAACGCACGGACGGAAACCCCGGCGCGGACCAGCGCCGCCACCAGCAACGCGGGATCCGCACCGAGTGGCAGGCGGAGGCGGCCGGGTGCGGGAATGTCTCCGCCACAAGCGGTGACCACATCCGCCACCGCAGTCCAAGGGTCGAGTCCGACCTCAAACAACTGGGCCTCGTCGTGCAGGCCGCCGATCGCGCCCTCGAAGACGCGGCGGCCGTCACGCAGGATGGCCACGCGATCACACATCAGTTCGACCTCGGCCAGCAGGTGGGAGTTGAACAGCACGGTCATCCCCCGCTCGCGGCGCAGGGTGAGGATGAAATCCCGAAACCACTTGATGCCCTCGGGGTCGAGGCCGTCGGTGGGCTCATCCAACAACAGAATTGCGGGTTCCGGCAGCAATGACTGGGCGAGGGCAAGCCGCTGTCTCATGCCGTGGCTATAGGTGCGGACCTTCGAGTGGATGCGCTCGCTGAGCCCCACGAGTTCCACGGTGGTGCGGGCGGAGGCGGGATCAAAGCCGCCGGAATAGCCCATCAACACGCGGAGGTTCTCCCAGCCGCTGAGGTAATCATAAAATGCCGGTGCCTCGAAAATGGCCCCCACCTTGGCCAGGGCATGGGCCCGGTGGGAGCGGACGGAAACCCCGTCGATGGTGACATCCCCTCGATCCGGGTGGATCATCCCGAGGATGATTCCCAGGGCGGTGCTCTTGCCGGCTCCGTTATGACCTAACAACCCGTAGATTTCGCCGGCTCCGATACGGAACGACAGGTCGGCCAGGGCGGGACGGCCGCCAAAGGATTTGCATAAGCCGCTGACTTCGAGCATAGGATGGGGCGTGGGTGGAATCAGTGTTGGCGGCGCGGGCCGAATTCCGGTCCGTTCATTCCCTGCAACGACTCGTTGATGGCTTCGACGAGCGGGGAAACCTGGAATTTGAGCCGCGGACCGGCACCCTTGAGCAAGGCGCGCAGGTCTTTGATGTCGAGATTTTCGAGCAATTTGAGCGGCTGCTGGTAGCCGGTGGCGGGCTGCAGGCCGGCGTCATTGGTGGCGGTGAGCGCCTTGACTCCCTGCTCGATAAACCGCTTCCGTTGTTTCGCTGGCAGGGACTCCAGCGAGTCCAGCAAGCTATCAAGTGCCGGTGTGACGGCAAGCTCGACGAACACCTCCTGCTCGGCCGGGCTGAGTTGCTCAAACAAACGTCTGGCAGTGCCGCGCCGGCGGTACTCGGCGCGTTCCTGATGGTCCAGGCGATTGATCATCGAGGCAATCTCCCGCAGGCTTTGGTCCCGGGTTGCGGCGAGAGCGGGATCCGCCACAACCTGCGCCGCACCATCGGCGAAGCCTGCGGTCTCGATCCGTCGTTCCACACCTGCGGCGGTGGTTTTCAGCGATCCGGCGATCCAGCGGACCGCCCACACCGCGCTCCAGACCACGGTGAGCGCGACGCATGTTCTAACGATGGTGGTGAAGCGCATTGGTTATTAGATAGATTCCAGGGAACCCGCCGCATGAGGAACCCGCCGTTTTTCATCATGGATTTTCAAGTCCGGCGTCCTTTCACAGGCACAACCGGCGGAACAACACGTCCAGCGGCAGTTGCATGCCGATGTAGAAATCCCCGAACTCGGCATACCGGGCGGAGACCTCGTCATAGCGCATTTCGTAAACGATCGCCTTGATCTCGAAGGTATCCCTGGCGAGCAGGGTGACGCCCCATTCGTATTCATCCAGACCGGAGGAACCGGTGATCATCTGGAGGATGCGCCCGGAATAGGTGCGCCCGATGCGGGCATGTCCCTCCATCAGGTGGCGGCGTTCCTGCAAGGAGAGGGAATACCAGTTATCAGCACCGCTGCGGCGTTTGGACATCGGATAGAAACAGATCACCGGCCAGTCCGGCAACGTCGGATAGAGGCGGAACTTGGTGTAGTGGGCGATCCGGGCATCGAACTCCCCGAGCGCGGCCTCGAACTCCGGGGTACCTTCAACCAGCCCCTTTTCGCCGATGAGCACGTCTGCGGCGTGAGCCTCCCGGGTTGGCGTATATTCGGAACGCTCGGTCACCGATAGATAGGAGTATACCGGGTTGAGAATATCCGGCCCGAGCGAAAGGGTGAGTTGTTTTTCAAAGGCGTTTGCCGTCTGCAGGTCAGGAGTGAGCAGGACAAACCCCAGGTCCGCCTTGGGCGAGGCAATGGCCATCATTAGCAACTGGGTGTCCGCAGTGGCGCGGATCTCGTGGACCAACTCGGTCAGGTCCACCTTGGCCTGACGTTTCTCCTCATCGCCGTAGCAGGACCACTGGGTGTGGTCGATCTGATAGAAAAGATGAAGGACGTGCCAGCCTTCTTTGGGGACTAGCGAGACAGTCTCGGGCGGGCTGGAAATGGACGCAATGGGATCTGACATGGTGGTTGGTGGAATGGGAAGGGTTGGCTCTATTTGAGATTGGGATCGACCGGGGCTTCCGCCAGTTCTTTGAATGCCCCCCCGGCGGCGTTGGTGGTCGGGGCCTCGGCGATTTTGATGCGCCAGCTCGGAGTGAGTCCGGCCCGGTAGGCCTCGTGCTCCGCCGCATCCTCGAAGCCGGCGGTAGCCGCAACCACGAGGGTGGAGCCATCTTTGACCTGACGGATCATGGGGTCACCGACATCGACTCCCTTGTCGTTGCTGAACAACACGCGGATGGCACCCTGGCCGCTGGCCGTGATTTCCACCACGGGAATGAGGACCACTCCGCGCCGCACCACTTCGGCATTCTCTCCGTCGGTCACGGGCGGCCGCCAATAGGACACCACCTTGGTGATCGTAACGTGCTGGCCCCTGACAGGAAACCCGGTGGAGCCGTGCGCTTTGCCGCCGGCCATCCGGCTGAACGTGCTGCGGTAGGCCAAAGTGCCGCCCACAATGAGAATCAGCGCGAGCAAGGCGAGACCGGCTTTCTCCAGCAGGCTCAATTTGAATTTAGGGATCAACGAAACGGGTTTTGCCTCGGCCACCGCCTTCGGCTCGAACTCATTGTCAGAATCCGCCACCGGCCCGGGGGCGGTCACGGGCTCCGGCTCGGGTACTGGCTCCGGGGAGGCTGCCGCTGCTGGAGAACGGCGGGAGGTTTCCTCGTTGAGGTCGGAAAACACCTCTTCAATGGGTGCGGGCGCCGGAGCATCTTCCGGAGGCAAATCCCAATGTTCCAAATCATCGAAAGTGCTTTCCATGCGACTGCCCTGACCGGCCGCGGGCGCATCAGATGAACCACCCGCACCACCCGCCGGCGTTGCCGCCGGGGGTTTCCTGGAATATCCCGCCTTGGAGATGCGGCGGGTGACACTTGAGCGCCCGCCAACGACTGGAATCGGCTGCGAGGATTTGGATTCAGGTGATTTGGGGGATTCGCGTGACTTGATCTGGGACGCCCTGGGCTCGGGGCCGGTAGGGATCGCCCGGCTGCGAATCGGCTCGCTGGGGGCAAGCGGCAAGGAGTCCTCCTCCTCGATCCCCAAATCGTCCAAATCCCAGAGATCCCGCTCGGTGGTGTCCTTGGTGAGATTGTCCACATTCGGGCGATGACGCTGCGGCAGGGACGGCTCGTCGGGGGATGAGGGTGGCAAAGGTGTCATGTGGGGTGGGATTCATAATCCGGAATGCCGGGTTTGGCCAGTCCCAATCTGCGGATTTCGGGGGCTTTACGGAAAAATGGTGGTCTGGATGTGAAAATACTTGCCAGACGCCCGCGAAGATCGCAAGCAGGGGTCGCAAACTCCTAATACCACCATGGCAGACAGAGAAGACAAAAATAGTTCCAATGTTCCGGGAAAGTTTTACGTGGACAGCCAGTGCATCGACTGCGACCTGTGCCGCGAAACCGCTCCCGACAATTTCGCACGCGCTGAAGACGAGGGATATTCCTACGTTTACAAGCAACCGGAAAACGACGAGCAAGTCGCCCAGTGCCGCGAAGCCATCGAAGGCTGCCCGGTTGAGGCGATCGGCGAAGACGGCGAGGATTGAGCGCGCCAGCGCCATGAGCGGTCATTCCAGGATTCAGGAGATTCGCAAAGAAATCCTGAGGGAGTGGCGTGGTTGCGATGAACCGGGAACCACCGATGCACGGGTGCGTCCGGCTTCCGCCTTGCTCGCGGCGGTGCTGCGTGGATTGCGGGCCGCCGGAATGGCCGACGGACTGGATGAAACCGAGGTGCGCGAGACCTGGAAGGAACTGGCGGGCGATTTCATCGGTCGGCATTCGGATCCGGTTTCGGTGCGGGAAGGCATCCTGGTGTTGCGGGTGGCGCAGCCGAGCATGAGGTTCCACTTGGAGCAGATGAAGCCGCTGCTGCTCGAACGGATCCAGCAGCAGCTTGGCAGGGGACGGATCAAGGCGATCCGCTTCACCCACGGTTAGATCCGCTTTGAATCAGGCAACCGCATGTTCAACAACATCATATTCGATTGGTCCGGCACCCTGGTGGATGATCTGGGACCGGTCCTGGAAGCGACCAACGCGGTGCTTAGCCGCTACGGGGTGGCTCCTCTCGACCGCGAAGGATTCAGGCGCCGGTTCCGGCTGCCCTACCGCGAGTTCTATGCGGAGGTGCTGCCGGCGGTACCGCTTGAGGAACTCGAGGATCACTTCCGGCTGGCGTTTGCGGCGGCGATAACGCAGGTGACGGTGTTGCCCCATGCCCGGGAAAAGCTCGATTGGTGCGCCGCATCGGGCATCAGGGTCTTTGTGCTCACCTCGATGGACGCCGCGACGTTCAGGGAACAACTTGAGCAGTTCGGGTTCGGCCACTATTTCGAGGCCACCTACGCGGGGGTGCTGGACAAGCGGGAGGTCATTCACCAAATCCTGCAAACCCACGGCCTCGACCCGGCGGAAACCGCGTTTGTGGGAGACATGACCCATGACATCGAGACCGCCCGGCACGGCGGGATTTCGTCGGTGGCGGTATTGACCGGCTACCAGCACTCGGAAGTGCTCGCTGCGGTGCGGCCGGACCTGACGGTGCCCGACCTCAAGGTGCTGCGTGAACTACTGGGCAGGCGGAGGAAGAACCGCCGAAACCGTGAGGAAACATCCGACCGACCCGGCGATACGATTGAGATCCGGCGGCTGCAACTGGTGACCCACATCGGCGTGCCAGAGGCTGAACGGGCGTGCGCCCAGACGCTGTGGGCCACCATCCGGATGGCCCCGGCCGCTGGCTTCCGGGAACTGGAGGACAATCTGGCACGGACCGTGGATTACCATCAGGCGGCACTGGAGATCGAACGGCTGGCGACCGCCCGTCCCCGCCACTTGATCGAAACCCTGGCGGTGGAAATCGCCGAATTCTTGTTAGGCCAGTATCCGCTCGCCTGGGTGGCGGTGACTCTGGAGAAAAAGATCCTGCCCCAAACCGAATGCGTGGCGGTCCATGTGGAGCGGCACCGCCGGTCCTGAGCCCGTCGGTGGCAGCCAGCCGGGCTCCGCCCGAAATCGAGAATTTTTTAGAAATCAGGATTTCCGTTGGAATTGGCTTTACAGACCGGCGGATCGGGTGTTGGGTTCCTTGGATGTTGAGACCCGGCTGGTTGGTGTGTTGGTCACTGGTGGTGCTGCCGCTCGCCGCGCAGCAGGATCCGCTATTGCCGGAAATCCAGGATCCCGGATCGCCGGATATGATTACGCCGGTGCCTTTGCCGGAGATTCCATTCGGTTCGCCGGACCTGCTCAAAATGACCCTGCCCGAGACTCTCAGGATCGACAACAAGGGCAGCCAGACGGTGGACCTCAATGGCGGAGTGAACTACGGTGGTCCGGTGAAGATTTCCGGCGACAACGGACTGGAGGTGTTTGCGGACACGGCCCGCCTGGTGTTGCAGGATGAATCGGTGGTGCTCGAGGGCCATGTGAGCGTCTATCAGGGCAATATCCTGCAGCGGGGAGACCGCGCGGTGTACTACTACAACCGGAAGTTTCTGGACGCCACGGAGCTGAGCATCTCGATGGATCCCATCATCATGGAGGCCGGCAAGTTCACGGTGCAGGAGCGGGGTGGCAAGCAGGTTTACGTGGGTACCGATGCCGGAATCACCCTGCACGATGCGGAAAAACCCAACTTCTGGGTGAAGGCGGATCAAACGAAAATCTATCCTGGCGAAAAGATCACCTTCAAGAACCTCAAGCTCTATGCGGGCGACGTGCCGGTGTTTTGGCTGCCCTATCTGAGCCAGCCTCTGGATGGCGAGCTGGGGTATCATTTCATCCCCGGCGCGCGTTCCTCCTGGGGCGGCTACCTCCTCAACAGCTACGGCATCATGCTGGGCGGTACCCGCAATCCGGAAACCGGCGAGAACGAGGACGCCTGGCTGCTCTCAAAATGGCATCTCGACTTCCGCACCCTCCGCGGCGTGGGAACCGGCGTGGATTTCACCGACACCCGGATTCACAATCCGGAGAATCTGACCGGGCTGAGCCTCTACTATCTGAACGACCTGAACCCGAGCGAGAGCCGCTCCGGGCTGCCGCGCGGGGTGGTCAAGGAGGACCGCTATCAGTTGGAGCTGAAACACCGCGTGGAGTTCGACCTGCCGGACGCCGCGTCGTGGTACCTGGATGCCAATCTCAACATCCTGAGCGATGACTACTATCTGGAGGATTTCCGGCCGGACATCTATCATATCAATCCGAGCCCCGACAACATGGTGGCACTTTTCCGGCGTGATGAAACCTCGCTATTTTCGCTCACCACGCGGTTCCAGGCCAACGATTTCCAACAGACGGCCACCCGTCTGCCGGAACTGGCATTCGAGCAGTCCAGACGTCCGCTGTTCGGTCTTCCGGTGTTGCACGAAGGGACCACCTCGCTGGGAATTCTGGGGGTCTCGATGGCGGACTCGACCCGCTGGGACGTGTTGGAACCGCTGTTGGCGCTGCCGGCGGGAGACCCGCGCGAAGCCGGCCTGCTCGCACAACTCCACGAGCCGGAGCGGGAGCTGGTGAACCAAATCCGCGGCCTGGCTCCAGGGGATCCCAAAATCGCCGGATTGCGCAGCCAGTTGTTCGACACCGGCTTCACCCGGTTTCATACCTATCAGGATTTCTCGCTGCCGATGACCTTGGGTGGCTGGCTCAGTCTCACCCCGCAGGCGGGAATCGGCTACACCCGCTACATGGCGGTGGACGGCCCGGCGAAATCGGACTCCCGGCTCCACCTCCACGCCGGTGCCGAGGCATCCGTCAAATTCTCGCGGAGCCTGGAAAATTTCAATAACCGCCAGTGGGGACTCGACGGTCTGCTGCACATCGTGCAACCCTACGTCAACTGGTCCGTGCTGTCCTCCGACGAGCTGCCGACACTCTATCCGAAGGTGGACCGGCTCACGTTCTCTACCCGCCCGCCCACCTTATCGCCCGAACGATTCACCGCCACGGACGACATGCAGAACTGGAACATCATGCGGCTGGGAGTACGCAATCACCTGCTGACCCGGCGCGATCAACAGGCCCATGAGTGGTTGTTCATGGACAGCTACATCGACGCCTACCTGAACGACCCGGAGCTGGACCGGACCTTCTCCAATTTCTACAACGACCTGCGGTTCACGCCGGTGCCGTGGTTGTCGCTCAGTTTGGAGACCCAGGTTCCGCTGATCGACGGCGGATCGGGGTTCAGTGAAGTATCCACCTTTCTGCGATATCAGCCGATGCCGGATGTGGAACTGGGGCTGGGCTACCGGTGGTTGAACAACCATCCGGTGTTGCTGAATTCCAACCGGGTGGACCTCCGCGGCTTTGTCAGGCTCAGCGAAAACTGGGGGGTGGGTGCCCAACAAGTGTGGGAAACGAGCGACGGCACGCTGGAACTCCAGCAATACACCCTCCACCGCGATCTGGGCAACTGGGTGCTGGGGATCGGCCTCAGCAGCCGGAACAACCGGGTGGACACGGAATACGGAGTGATGCTGTCCCTCTCGCTCAAGGACCTGCCGTCCGTGTCACTGCCGTTCCGGATGGAAGCGAACTAATCAAAACGGCTCCACCGGCTCCGGCAAACCGAGAATGCGCAGGATATCCTTGCGCAGCCGGTTGGTCACCGGGCCCATCTTGCTGAAATCCTTGACCTTGCATGAGAACCCGACGTTGATCGCCGGCAGCTTGCCGTCCGGAGTCGTGCCGATCTCGCAGAAAAACCGCTTGAGCAGATCCTTGGAGCCTTCCTCGTCCGAAGCGAACCCCATGGTTTTGGCGTAGCCGGAATCCTTGCAAACCACCTCCATCAGGAGCGGATCACTCAGCCTTTTTTTCAGCAAGGTGGTCGTTTCCCGGCGTTGTTCCACGGCTACCTCGGACATCGGCAAAGGCAGCCAAATCCGGGTTGTCCGGTTCTGCTGGTAGGTCCGGTAGGCAAAATAACCTCCGCCCATCAACAATACGACAAAAACCAGTCCTGCGACAATCCATCGTTGCATGGCGGCTTTCTATAGCCCATGGACTCCCCCGCCAAGCACAAAATTCATGAATTACCCGCCCACCAACGCCACCGTTGAGACCTTGCCGAACGGACTGGCCCTGATTCTGGACCCGGACCCCGCCGCACCTGTGGTGAGCGCGCAAATCTGGGTGGCCTCCGGCTCCATGCATGAAGACCGCCACCTTGGCTGCGGACTGTCCCACTTTATCGAACACATGGTATTCAAAGGCACCCGCGACCATGACGGCGGGGAGCTGGCCGATGTGGTCCAGGCCGCCGGTGGCCACTGGAACGCCTACACCACCTTCGACCGGACCGTTTACTACATCGACGGACCGGCGGACTCGCTGCCGGTGTTTTTGCAGGTGCTGACCGGCCTGGTGTTTTTCCCCACGCTGCCGGCCTCCGAGTTTGCCAACGAGCAGGAAGTGATCCGGCGCGAGATCGACATGGGCCTGGACGATCCGGGCAACGCGCTGAACCGGATGCTGCTGAGTGCCGCGTTCACCGTGGATCCGCGGCGTCATCCGGTGATCGGCCACCGGCACCTGTTCGATACTCTCCGCCATGAGGATCTGGTGGATTACCACCGCCGCCGGTATGTTCCAGACCGTTGTTTTGCGGTGATCTCCGGGGATTTCGACCCGCTTGCGATCCGCGACCGAATGCTCGAACTCACCGCCGGCTGCCAGGCTGCGGGCGGGCGGGAACAAGCGGTCCCCACCGATGCTCCCCAACTTGGGCCGCGCCGGGTACGCGAAACCTTCCCCCTGCCCAACAGCCGGGTGGCCTGGCTGTGGAAAATCCCGGCGCTGGACCACCCGGATGCCCCGGCCTACGGACTGCTGGCGGCGCTGCTAGGCTGCGGACGCTCATCGCTGCTCCACCAGCGGTTGCGGGAGGAACGCGGGCTGGCCCTGGAAATCTCCGCCTTTGCCTGGACCACCCCGGGCCGCGAGGGCCTGCTCGGAATCACCGCCGATGTCGAGGTTTCGAAACGGGATCCGCTGATCGAGGCGGTGTTCGAGGAACTCGCCGGCCTGGAGACCGCCCCGCTCGAGGAGGATCTGGCCAAGGCGAAACGCCAATCCGCAGTGAGCCAGTTCGGCAGCCTGTGCAGCGCCTCTGGACGCGCCTCCGACCTCGCCTCCAACTGGCATGAAGCGCGGGATCTCGATTTCACCCGCCGTCATCTGGCCGATCTCGACCGAGTCACGGTGGCCGACATCCGCCGCGTGGCCGCCGGACTCGTCGAGCAACGGCTCACCCTCGGCGTGCTGGATCCGGTAGCGGCCCCCGCACCCGCCCGGATCGCCAAGCCCCAGCGGCGGCGCGAGGAGATCGCCGTCCATCAACTGCCGAATGGCATCACCGTGGCGCTCATCGAGGACCACCGGGTGCCGCTCGTTCGCTGCCAGGCCGCGGTGAAGGCCGGCCTGCCATCCGAAACACCCGCCACCAACGGCCTCAACCAGTTGCTCGCCTCCACGCTGCCCAAGGGCACCCTCACCCGCAGCGCCCGCGAGATCGCCCTGGCGATGGAGAGCCTCGGCGCGTCGATCGGAGCCAACGCGGGCAACAACGCCCTGTTGATCCAGGCCGGCGGCCTCGCCCAGGACCTGGGCACCATCGCTGACGTATTTGCCGAGGTGCTCCATGGTCCCGCCCTGGCTCCGGAGGTGCTGGAACGCGAAAAGGCCAGCCAGCTCGCCGTCATGGAGGAAACCCACAACGAGCCCCTGCCGGTCGCCTTCAAAACCCTGCGCCGGATGATCTTCGGCGGCGCGGGTTACGGCTTCGACTCGCTCGGCTCGCGGGAAAGCCTGGTCGGGCTCGATCAAGAGGCCCTGCGCGCCCACCACAACCGGCATTTTGGCGGCACCAATCTAACCATCGCGGTGGCCGGCGACTTCGATCCCGCCGCCGCCCTGGAACGGTTGACTGCGGCGACCGCTCCACTACCCGCCGGAGAACCCTGGTCCCCCGCCCCGAGCACCCTCGCCCATGGCCAGGAAAACGTGGTGCAACTCCCGAAAAAACAAGCCGTGCTGGCCATCGGTTTTCCCGGGGCGTCATTCTCCGATGACACCCGCTTCGCGCTGGCGATGATTCAGGAATACGCCTCGGACATGGCGGGCCCCCTATTCACCCGGCTCCGCGAGGAATTGGGGCTGGCCTATCAAGTGGGGGCCTCCCACTTCCTTGGCTATGACACCGGCCTGTTCTCGTTCTACATCGCCACCTCGCCAGAGCAAGCGGAACAAGCGCGCGGCGAGCTGCTCGCCGAAATCGCCAAGATCGCCGCCAACGGCATCCCGGAGGTCGCCTTCGAGCGCGTCCGCGCCACCATCCTCAGCGGCCTGGCCCTCCAACAACAATCCCCGGCCGCCGTCGCCCAAACGGTCGCCTTGGACTGCCTCTTCGGCCACGCTGCGGACTTCCACCGGAGCCTTCCCGGCATCTACTCGAGCCTGGGTTCCACCGCCGTCCGCGACGTGGCCGCCCGCATTTTCGCCACCCCGCCCTGCATCGCCACCGTGCTGCCGGAGGAATGAGACCGGGCAACTTCGCCCGTTTTGAATTGCGTTTCCACCCATAGCAGCGGACACTCCCGCCGCCATGCTAGACATCCGCGCCATCCGCGAAAATCCGACCGATATCAAAACCCGCCTCCAAAACCGGGGCGGCGATCATTGGCAACTCATCGACGAAGTCCTCGCCTGCGACGAAACCCGCCGCCTGGCGGAAACCGCCAAACAGCAACTCCAGTCCGATCGCAAACGCATCTCCAAGGAGATCGGCGCACTCAAGGCCAAGGGCCAGGACACCAGCGACATTGAGGCCCAGGTGCGCGCCATCAACGATCAAATCGCCACCCTCGACACCGGGGCGGAGACCGCCACCGCCCGCCAGCTCGACCTGCTCCTCAATATCCCCAACCTGCCCCACGAGGCCTGCCCGATCGGAGCGGACGAAACCGCCAACCCGGTGGTCCGCGAGTGGGGGAAAAAGCCGGATATTACCGAGCCCAAGGACCACGTCGAACTCGCCACCGCCCTGGGCCTCATCAACTGGGACGATGCCATCCGCATTGCCGGCTCCGGCTTCGCCGTCTATCGCGGTCGCGGCGCGCGACTCGAACGGGCGCTCCTCAATTTCCTGTTGGATACCCAAACCGCCAACGGCTACGAGGAGGTCAACGTTCCCCACCTGGTGAAACGAGAGTGCATGGAGGGCACCGGCCAGCTCCCCAAGTTCGAGGACGACATGTACGGCACCGAACCCGCCGAATCCGACGGCCGCAATTCACTCTTCCTGGCCCCCACCGCCGAGGTGCCCGTCACCAACCTCTATCGCGACACGATCCTCGCCGAGGCCGACCTGCCCGTCCGGATGGTCGCCTACACCCCGTGTTTCCGCCGCGAGGCGGGCTCCGCCGGCCGCGACAACAAGGGCATCATCCGCATGCACCAGTTCGACAAGGTGGAACTCGTCCAACTCGTCCACCCGGACCAAGGCTGCGAAGTGCTCGAACAGCTCACCGGCCACGCGGAGTCGATCCTCCGCAAGCTGGGCCTCCACTATCGGGTGATCGAACTATGCACCGGCGACGTCGGCCAGTCCTCCGCCAAAACCTACGATATCGAGGTCTGGGCTCCGGGTCAGGGGAAATATCTGGAGGTTTCCAGTTGTTCCTGGTTCACCGATTACCAGGCGCGGCGGATGAAGCTCCGCTTCAAGGACGCCGAGGGCAAGAACCGCTTCCCACACACCCTCAACGGCTCCGGCACCGCCCTGCCGCGGCTCTACGTCGCATTGTTAGAGCAATGCCAGCAAGCCGACGGCTCGATCCGCATTCCCGAGGCGCTCGTCCCCTATTTGGGTGCCGAGACCATCGGGCTGTGACGGCGGGGGAAAATCGCCCTCGCCTTCCGCAGGTTTCCATTTTACAATCCCACCCATGGCCACCAAGAAGAGTAACCCCGCATGGCAGCAGCCCATGCCCGCCGAACAGTTCGAATTCATGCGCGAAATTCTCGCCGCACCAAGCCCGATCGGGCTCGAGGGGGCCATGAGCTATGGGGTGATCAAGCCATTTTTCGAAACGATCAAGCCTGCGGCCTGGGCGATTCAACAATTCAAAGGGAATGCCAGCATTGTGCTCGATACGCACCCGGGTGAGGACCAGCGGCCGTCGGTCATGTTCATCGGGCATGCCGACAAGATCCGCATGCAGGTCCGCAGCATCGGCAAGGACGGCAAGATCTGGGTCAACAGCGACTCGTTCCTGCCCTGCACCCTGATCGGCCACGAGGTGAAGGTATTCAGCCGCAGTTCCAAGGGCGATGGCTACCGCATGATCGAAGGCGGCACCATCGAGGCGCTCGGCGCAATCCACTTTTCCGAACCCGCCCAACGCACCGGTGAAAAGGGCATCAAGCCGCAAATGCTCTTTCTCGAACTCCAGATCCACGGTGAAAACTGCAAGACCCAAGTCGAGAAACTCGGCATCCGCGCGGGTGACCCCATCATCCTCGACCGCCCGATCCGCCACGGTTTCACCAAGGATACCTTCTACGGGGCCTACCTCGACAACGGACTCGGGTGTTTCATGGTGGCGGAACTCGCCCGCCTGCTGGCGGAAAACCCGCTCAAAAACCTCCGCGTGTTGCACACCATCGCCACCCACGAGGAAATCGGCCGCTTCGGGGCCGCCTCCATCGCCGGTGAGTTGAAACCGGACATCCTCATCGCCGCAGACGTCAACCACGACTACGACGCAGCCCCCGGCATCGACGACCGGCGCATGAACAGCCTCGCCATGGGCAAAGGCTTCACCCTGACCAACGGTTCCATCACCAGCGCTTTCCTTAACAATCTGATCGAAGATGCCTGCCAAGCCGCAGCCATCCCCTGCCAGATCGACTTCGCCGGCCGTGATACCGGCACCGACGCCATGGCCGCCGCGCTCGCCGGCTGCGACAGCGCCGCCGCATCGGTCGGGTTCCCGATTCGAAACATGCACACGATTTCGGAAACCGGGCATACCGGCGATGTGCTGGCCGCCATTCATGGCATGGAGGCCACCCTCCGCCACATGGACCGCATGAATCGCGGCAGGGGGCTCACTCGTGACACGCTCAGGGATGGCCACCCGCGCCTCGACCGTGCGTCACAAGCCTGAGATTCAGTGAGTTGGAAGACATTCCAACGGGAGGCGGTTTTCGTCGTCGCGATTCGCTGCCGGGATTCTGCTTGCCAGGTACCGGACCATCGTGTCAGGGTCCGGGGCCATGTCATTCAGTGATCGGAACCTCTTGCTGCACGGCATCCTTGCGGGTGCGCTGGCGCTGCAGGCCGGCTGCTCGAACAGTTCCGGCGCGGCCCGTCGGCTGCAGGCCAGTGACGTGGTCGGCAGTTCCGGCAACATCGCCCAGGCGTTGTTCCGGTCCACCGCCGGTGCCGCCATCCGCCAACCAGTGACCACCACCCGCCTCGGGCTGGCAGTGCTCTGGCATCGCCCGCGGGAAATCATCAGCGGCAACCTGCCCGGCGACCCATTCCAGCCACCTGTGCTGGCCGAAGTGCCAGGCACCGCCGAATTCGAAAAACTGTTGGATCACCGGCATTTTCCCCGCGCCGAATCGGGATCCCTCAAATGGCTGGTGGATGGCTCCGGATTCTTCCCCGAACTCGACCGGCAGATCGCATCGGCCACCCGCTCGATCGATTTTCAAACCTTCATCTTCGACAACGACGACATCGGGGTGCGCTATGCGGATGCGCTGAAACGCCGCTCCGCTGAGGTGCCGGTAAGGGTGCTCTGCGATGACCTTGGCAGCACCTTCGCCCACCTGGAGCCACCCGCCACCCTTGGCCCACGGGGGTTCGTGCCGCCATCCGACATGGTTTCCTATCTGCGCGCCGACTCGCAAACGCTCGCCCGGCGAATCCGCGATCCCTGGTTGGTGTGCGATCACACCAAACTCCTGGTGTTCGACCAACACACCGCCATCCTCGGCGGCATGAACATCGGCCGCGAATACTTCTCCGAGTGGCACGACCTGATGGTCAAGGTCCAGGGACCGGTCGTCCAAACCTTGTGCCGCGAATTCAACCGGGCCTGGCGCAAGGCCGGCCCGTGGGGCGACCTCGCGTTGTTGCGGAAACCGGCGATTTTCCGGCAGCCCAAGCCGGTGACCGACGGGATTCCGCTGCGGGTGTTCCGCACTGATCCGGCGGAGGGACGCTATGACATTCTGGACGCCACGCTGCTGGCGATTCGCGGAGCCCGCCAGCGCATCTGGATCGAAAACCCCTATGTCGCGCATGACGACATCGTCGCAGCCGTCGCGGCCGCCGCCCGCCGCGGGGTGGATGTCCGCGTGATCCTGCCCGCCCGTGGCGACTCCACCATCATGGCTGCCGGCAATCTGGCCAGTGCCAACACCCTGATCCGGGCAGGTGCCAAGGTTTTCCAATTCCCGGCGATGGCCCATCTGAAAGTCCTGATCTGCGACAACTGGGCCTGCGTTGGCTCGGCGAATCTCGATACCTTGAGCATGCGGATCAACCGGGAACTCAACCTCGCGTTTTCCCATCCGGCCACTGTTCAAGGCCTTGCCAACCTCATTTTCGCGCCCGATTTCCGCCGGTCACGACCGCTCCGTCTCAGCGAAACCGCGGACATCGCCAACAGCCTGGCCGAAACCCTGGCGGATCAACTTTGAGGCACGGAGCGCGTTCATTCTGAACGCTGAGTCAAGCGGACATGCTGTCCGCCGCGGTCGCGGTGGGTCCGCGCTGCGCGCGCTGTGCCCGACAGAATGTCGGCCTCACATAGCCGACAGAATGTCGGCGCGGGGCGCGTTCATTCTGAACGCTGAGTCAGGCGGACATGCTGTCCGCGGGCGCTCCCGTGGCTGGCGCGTCTCGCGCCAGGCCGTCTCCGGGGCGGCTCGCCCCGGACCGTCTGTTCGGCAATCCGCTACCACCACCCCGACAGCATATCGGCAACCCATGGTCAGCAGAATGCCGACGCCCCGCGCGGCCGCTACGGCTTGAACGCTCCGGCGATTTCCGCAGTAGTGGCGCGGAGATGCTTTTTGGCCACCGCATCAAGGGCCGCGGCCGGGCCGGTTAGATGAATCGTCGTCTGCCGATGGGTGATGCTGCCACCCGGTTTGAGCGCGGCGCCAGGCGAGGAAGTTTCCAATTCATAGAAAGGTCCCAGCGGCGGCTTGCCGGGTTCCGGCGAACCATCGTTGTAGGAATTGATTGCATCGCCGCCAAAAGGATTTTCCTGTTTCACCCAGGCGGAGTTGACATAACCGTCCCCGCCCGCCGGATGCGGATAGAGCGTGAGCGTGAGCGCCTGCTGCCCGGCGCTGTAACTACCGGCCACGCCCAGCGACCGCCGCGGCGGCACACCGATCTTGCCGCGCTGGGCGCCGTCGCCCTTGAAGAAGATGACGTTGTCCTTCACCTTGAGGCGGTCAGCCGGCACCTTGCCGAAATAGTCGTCGTTGACCTGGGGGCCGAGCTTTGCGGCATCGCCCTCCCTAACCGGGATGGCGACCACGGTCTCCGGGGAATGCTTGTACATCCCCAACAGCCAGATCGACAGCAAACCCGAGTCCCTGGTCCACGCCTGCCCGCCACGGTTGGTTAGGGTGTTGATGGTTTCATAGGCCACCACTTTGCCACCCTCCGCCTCCCGACCGAGCACCCGGGTGATTTCCGCCGCATCCAGCAGGCGGACCGTTCGCTCGACCTGCACCGCAAACCGGGTTCCGCTTTGGTTCGCCACCTCGAAGGATTTCCCGAAAACGGCTTGAGTGGGGCTGGTCGACACCACCTCAAACGGTTCGGTGTCGAGCGCCGCCGGGGTTTTCCAGGAGGCGAAATCAAAGGCCGCCCCCTTCGGGAAAAAGATCCCGAACTGGCCCCCTTCCGGACCCAACCAGAACCGCTCCTCGCCGCCAAACACATAGATGTGCTCCTCCAACCGCCCCTTGGCCTGGTCTGCGGCTAGAACACCCTGTTCGATGAGCTTGTAGTTGAGCCAACCGAAGCTGTAGCCGCTGTTGCCGGTGGCGGTACTGGTCATTACCCGCCCCTGATAGGCGGGCACAATCGCCAGCGCCGCATCGCCGTCCCTAAGCTCGATCACCTTCGTCTTGAGACGGAGAAATTCAACATCGCCACCATAAGTGGAGGGCTCGGCGGCGTGCAGCACGCCCGCGAGGGAAACCATAAATGCGAAGGTTGCTTTCATACGGGGAAGATCATGCCGAAAACCCGCCTCCCCGGCAAGCGGATTCGACGGGGGGGACGCTCGCACCCACGGCGGATTCATGGAAATCTGCAACCGATTGAATTTCAGGGCAAAGCGACAATCTTCCAAATCGGAGTTGGAGGACATTGCAGGGACATCAACCACTGATACACTGAGGACCACTGAGGGCACTGTTAAGAACCAAATCACCATGCAACGAACCATTATCAGCCTCGCCTCTCTGCTGGCAATGCCGCTCGCCGTCCTCCACGCCGCCGACCCCCCGCCACCTGTCATCCCGGCCAAGCCCAATATCATTTACTTCATCATTGACGAACTCGGCGACAACGGCCAAGCGCACGCGCGCGGCAAACAGTTTTGCTACGAAGAGGGACTGCACGTTCCGATGATCATCCGCTGGCCGAGGAACTTTCCCGTCCCCAAACAGATCAAGCCGCCTTGAAAAGGCTGCGTGCGGCACTGGACAAGTGGATCGTGGACACGGACGACAAGGGGTGCGTGCTCGAGCCGGCGGAGGCCGCGACCGCACCAAGGAAATCCAAAAAGGAGAAGAAATAGGTTGATCAATCGAAAGAATGCCATCGACGTTGGCGCGGACCTGCAAGCGAGGGGCGCAAGCGAGTGGGTCCGTCACGGCTCATGGGTTTCAGCTCAGCGTGCCGTAGGGGCTACATTTGGATTGCCACGGGCTGAACCGTAAACGACCCTCCCGCCATGCAACCGCAATTCCGGACTTTCCTCGCCATTTTGTTAGCGGCATCGCCCGCCGCGGGCGCTGCCGCTGCGACCAGTCATGCCGCCCCGGCGTCCGCGCCTGCGCTGGCGAAACGCCCCAACATCATTTTCATCCTCTGCGATGACCTTGGCTACGGCGATGTGGGTGTGTTCTATCAGAACCAGCGCGCTGCGATGAAGGATCGCAGCGTGCCATTTTTCGCCACCCCGCAGATTGACACGCTGGCGCGCGACGGCGTGAAAATGACCCGGCACTATTCAGGCGCGCCGGTGTGTGCGCCGTCACGGGCATCGTTGCTGACCGGACTGACCCAGGGCCACGCCAATGTGCGCGACAACCAGTTTGACAAGGCCCTGGCCGATACCCATACGCTGGGCACCACGCTCCAACAGGCGGGTTACGCCACGGCGGCCTTTGGCAAATGGGGGTTGCAGGGCAGCGCGAAGGCGGGTGGCACGGAAGATGACGCAGCGGGCTCGGCCGCACTTTGGCCCGCTTATCCCACCAAACGCGGATTTGGCTATTTCTTCGGCTATGTGCGTCACCGGGACGGGCATTTCCATTACCCCAAGGAAGACCAACGCGAGGTGTGGGAAAACGACCGCGAGATTTCACAGGATTTGAATCTGTGCTACACCACCGATCTCTTCACCGCGCGGGCGAAGAAGTGGATCACCGACCAAGCCGCCGCGCATCCGAAACAGCCCTTCTTCGTCTATCTCGCCTACGATACGCCGCACGCGAAGTTGCAAAACCCGCCCTGCGCCTATCCTCCGGGCGGAGGCCTGAAAGGCGGCGTGCAGTGGACCGGCAAACCAGGAGGAATGCTCAATACGGCGACCGGCACGATGGATGGCTGGATGCACCCGGATTATGCCAAGGCCACTTGGGACCATGACCATAACGCCACCACGCCGGAAGTGGCATGGCCGGATGTACAAAAACGCCATGCGAACGACGTGCGCCGGATCGACGACGCGGTGGGCGATGTGCGCCAACTCTTGCAGGATTTGAAAATCGCGGACAACACGCTCGTCGTTTTCACCTCCGACAACGGGCCTTCCGCCGAGTCCTACTTGAAGGAAAATTACCAGCCCAACTTCTTCCGCGGCTTCGGACCGTTCGACGGCATCAAGCGCGACACCCTGGATGGCGGCGTGCGCGAACCGACGCTGGCCTGCTGGCCGGGAGTCATTCCCGCCGGCCGGGTCAATGATCGTCCGTCGGGCCAGTGGGATTGGCTGGCGACCTTCGCCGAGCAGGCGGGCGTGCCCGTTCCGGCGGCCTCTGACGGGGTTTCGCTGATGCCCTCGCTGACCGGCCAAGGCCGGCAACTGCCGGGCACGGTCTATGTTGAATATCATGTCGGCGGACGCACTCCCAACTACCCGGAATTCAGTCGGGAAAACCGCGGGCGTGAGCGCAAGCAGATGCAGAACATCGATCTCGATGGCTACAAGGGCCTGCGTTATAACGTGCAATCGGCAGACGATGATTTCGAAATCTACGATCTCGCGAAAGACCCGCAGGAAACCCACAATTTGGCGGAAAACCCGCAGTTCGCCCATCTGCAAGCCGCCATGAAAGCGCGCGTGCTGCAAGTGCGCAAGCCCGACCCCAGCGCGCCGCGCCCCTACGACAATGCGCTGGTACCGCCGGTGACCAAAGAACCCGCGGGGTCGCCCGGCCTAGCGTGGTCGTTGTTCAAAGGCGAGTGGCCGTGGATGCCGGATTTCCGGACACTCACACCTGCCAGCAAGGGCGAAACCAACCGCATCGACCTCTCGATGGCTTCCGCCAATCAGCCGTCAGGCATCGCGTTCGAGGGCTTTTTTCATGCGGAGCAGGACGGCGAATACACCTTCACAATCGACAGCGATACCGGCGCGATGCTGTTCCTGCACGAGATCCGGGTGCTTGACGAACCGCTGAAAAAGCCGGCGGGAAAATCCAGCGGCCGCGTCCGCCTGAAAGCGGGCTGGCATCCGTTGCGCCTGTATTACCGCCACGCCGGCGGCGGCCAACCGAAGTTGGACTTCGAGGTGCGGAATCCGGCGGGCGCCTCCTTGAAGCCCGATGAATCGAGCTTCCGATCGACGGCCCCGCCAAACTAACAAATTTATGCCGGATACCATGAATTTCCGCCACCTCTCAAGAGGCACCGTGACTTGCTGCCTCCGCGGCCCAAGACCGTGGGCGCACCGCCGCCAGCCGGGGTGAAGTCAGACTAACTGGCACCCTCCGCCCTTCAGTAAGATGTTCGTTGCCCTTCTAACCACGGTACTGTTCGCGCTCTCCGCCCTGAGCGGCAGGCGACTGGCGAACCATGTGCCCGGATCACAGGCGAATCTGGTGCGGCTGCTGTTGGCCGCCGCCATGCTTGGATCTTACGCCCACCTGTGCGGCTTCGGGATTGCCGGGCCGGGGTTTGCCCTGCTCTTCATCAGCGGTTGCATTGGCTTCGGCATCGGCGATCTGGCGCTATTCCAGGCCTATCCGCGCATCGGCAGCCGCCGTACCATGGTGCTGGTGCAATGTGTCGCCGCGCCGATCGCCGTGGTCACCGAGTGGGTCTGGTTGGACGCGGTGCCGGGCCTGTGGCAGTTGTTTTGCGGTGCCGTCATCCTAACGGGGGTTTGTGTGGCACTGCTGCCAAAGCAGGGCCAGGCGGGACCGGCTGCTGGCTTGCTGGCTGGCACTTTGTTCGGCTTGCTGGCGGCGGCTTGCCAGGCGTGGGGCGCGGTGTTGAGCCGCAAGGCCTATGCCCTTTCAGCCGCTCATGATTTCGCCATCAGTGGCATCGGCGGCGGCGTCAACGCAGCCTATCAAAGGCTGCTTGGCGGGCTGCTGGTCTCGGCCATCTTCGTCCTCTACCTGCGACTTGTCCGCCGGCCCGGACCGCTTGCCCGGCCAGCCAATTGGCGGCGCGCCTGGCCGCTGCTCGTCGCCAACTGCCTGGCCGGTCCGGCGTTGGGCGTGACCTGCTACCAATGGGCGCTCTCCACCACTCCGACCGGCATCGTGCTGCCCATCGTCGCCACCACTCCGCTGGTAGTCATGCCTCTCGCCCACTATTTGGAAGGAGACCGGATCACGACCCGAACCCTGTTAGGCGGCCTGCTGGCGGTCGCCGGAGTCGTCGGCCTGACCCTGGCGCGGTGAGTCTCCGCTGTTAGAGATAGCTGGTTAAGCCGTCCACCGCGTCCTGATCCAAGCGCCGGACCAGGGCGACCGTCAGGGCGAGCATGGCCAGGTAGTCGTTCACATCCATGATCGCGTTGTGGGAATGAATGTAGCGCGACGGCACCCCGAGCACGATCGCCGGGATCCCGTCGTTGGCCAGGTGGAAGGAGCCGGCGTCGGTGCCGCCACTACGGCGCACGGTGACCTGGTGCGGGATTCCTTCCTTCCGCGCGGTATCGATCGCCAACTGTGCGAGGCGCGGATTGGCGATGGCGGAGGGATCGAACACACGGATCTGCACCCCGCCACCGAGCCTTCCCTGGCAGTCGGCGCGGGAGAACCCGGGCGCATCATCGGCTGGCGGACCTTCGAGGACGATCGCAACATCCGGCTTGGCAAAATGGGCGGCGCTGCGCGCCCCGCGCAAACCCACCTCCTCCTGCACGGTGCCACAGAGGATCAGCCGGTTGGGATGGGAGGATTGCGCAAGAAACAGCCCGGCCTGGATCGTGCCGGCCATGCCCACCCGGTTGTCAAACGCCTTGGCCATGAACCAGTCTTCACAGGCCATCGTGGTGAACGCGGATACCGGCGCGATCGGATCACCCAACGCCACCCCCATGCGTTCAGTCACTTCGCGGGCGGATTCCGCACCGATATCGATAAACAACTGATCGATCGTCATCACCTGCCGGCGCAGGGCCTCCGGCAGAAAATGCGGCGGCCGGGAGGACACCACACCGAGCACCTTGTCACCGCTCCGGGTGAGGATTTCCACCCTTTGGGACAGCAGGTTGTGCTCCCACCAGCCGCCGATCGCCACAAACTGGATGAAGCCATCCTCGGTGATGTTCTGCACCATGAAACCCACCTCGTCCATGTGTCCGGCGACCAGCACCCGCGGACCGTCGCCGCCGGTTTCACAAAACACGGAACCGTTGCGATCCGTGCTCAAATCGCCGACTTCCTCGAGTTCATCCACGAAGATCGCCCGCACTTCATCCTCATGCCCTGAAACCGCATGGGCCTCGGTCAGCTCCTGTAACAGGGAAATAGCCTTTTGACGCATGGCCCCGAAGCTGAACGCGCACCGGCCGCATGGCAAGCACAATCCGCGGCTCGCTGGCTAAGAGAACCTCATCCGCCGGGGCTTGGGATGGGTGCGTTCAAACGGAGATTCGCCAGCGGCGAGCCGGTAAATCCGCTCCGCGCGGGCTTTCAGGGCTTGTTGGATCAAATATCCGGCGTACACCGCCGTTGCGGTCATCAGCGTGATGCGTTCAAGTGTTCTCATACCTAGGGAGGGAATAAGGGGGAATAATCAGACAATTGGGACTGCCCCCGGCCACACCTGCACATCCGTACCGATGCTTTTCGAAAGCACCCGCACTCAACCACCAAAGACCACCCGTGGCAAGCAAAAAGAATTGTTGAAACCCACTCTCAATAAGCCCACCGTCGCCACCACCACAGGCGCGTCAAGTTAGCGCGAAAACAGAGCATCGCCGTCCCGGCGGTGGGGGAGCACGGGCGTCTCGACCCATACAAGTCCACTCTCTGGTTATGGGGCCCCGCACGACCCGCGACGCTTCTTGGGCAGGCTCTGGACGACCAGGTCATACGAATGGTCGATTAGTTCGCGGACCAGGGCGGCGGGGACCGAGCCGTCCAGGACCAGCGTGTTCCAGTGGCGTTTGTTCATGTGGTAGCCGGGTTTGATCGCGCTGAAGCGGTCCCGCAGTTCCTCCGTACGGGCGGGGTCGCATTTCAAGTTGACCGAGGGCGGAAAATCCCCCGGCTGGGTGAGCGCGAACATCTTTCCGCCCACCTTGTAAACCAGCACCTCCGGTCCAAAGGGAGTTTCCTCAGTGACACCGGGCTTGCCAAGGCAGCGGGCGATGATGTCGTCAAGATACATGGCGGTTCATGGGTTGGCACGGGCCAACCGTCTCAATTCAAACGGCTCCGGTCAATGGCCGGCTGCCGGATTCCGTCGTTTTTCGTTGCGGACGGGGCAGGTAGCGGGAAGACTGGCGGCAGGCACAAGCTATGATCCAAATTTCCCATCTCCACAAATCCTACCCGACCGCGGCCGGCGCGGTGCCGGTGTTGCGCGGACTCAACTGGAAGGTTGAACAAGGCGGAGCCGTAGCGGTGATCGGCCCCTCGGGCTCCGGCAAGACCACTCTGCTCAACCTGCTGGGCGCACTTGATCGGCCCGACGAGGGTTCGATCCGGATCGGCGACGAGGAAATCAGCCAGCTCTCGGCCGAGGATGCGGGGCGGTTTCGGAATCAATCCGTGGGGTTTGTGTTTCAACAACACCATTTGCTGCCGCAACTCAATGTGCTGGAAAACGTGCTGGTGCCGCGGCTGGCGGGAAATTGGCAGGAATCTGCGGAAGCTTCCCGGAAACGGGCGGTCGGGCTGCTGGAGCGGGTGGGGCTGGCCGAACGGCTGGACCATCTGCCGTGGCAACTGTCCGGCGGCGAGAAACTGCGGGCGGCCGTGGTGCGGGCGCTGCTCAACCGGCCGCGGCTGGTGCTCGCGGACGAACCGACCGGCATGTTGGACCCCGCCGCAACCGACGCGGTGGCGGACCTCCTGCTGCAACTCCAGCGGGAAGCCGGCACCACCCTGATCGTGGTCACCCACCACCTGGGCCTGGCCCGGCGGATCGGACGGACTTGTGAACTGCGGGATGGCGTGCTCAAGGAGGTGACCGGATGACTGCGGCACGCTTCGTGCTCCGCGGCCTGTGGTTTTTCCGCGGGTCGTATCTGGGCGTGCTGGGTGGCAGCGCGCTGGCGGCGATGGTTCTGTTAGGAGCGCTGCTGGCGGGCGACTCGGTGAAGGATGCCCTGCGGCGCACCGCGCTGGCCCGGCTCGGGCGGGTGGACGCGGTGATGGAGGGTGGCGGCCGCTGGTTCCGCGCCGCACTGGCCGACGAACTGGCGGCCGACGGCATGACCGCCGCGCCGGTACTGCGCCTGCAGGCGGAACTCACAGCCGCCGATGGCGGGCACACGCTCGGCTCGGTGCAGGTGCTGGGAGTGGACGAACGGTTTTTCAAACTGGCCCCGCCGTCCCCGGCCGGCGATGCGGCCGACCCCCTCCCGGGCCCGCCTTCCAGTCGCGGATTTTATATCAATGAAACCCTGGCGCGGCGGCTGGACCTGAAACCCGGAGAGCCGCTGGTGCTGCGCTTTGCCAAACCGGGGGTGGGCACGGCCGAGGTGCCGATGGCCGGCGCGACACCCGCCCTGACGGTGCTGGGCGGCGAGGTGGAAGCCGTATTGGGCGAGCGCGGGTTCGGCCGCTTCAGCCTGGAAAACAGCCAGCTACCCCAAGCCACGGTGATGGTGCCGCTGACCCGGCTACAGGCGGCGGTGAAACAACCGGGGAAGGTAAACCTGCTGCTGCTTCACTCTCCCCACGGTGCCAACCCGGAAGTTTTGTTAGATGAAGTCCGCGGCCACTGCACCCTGGACGACTACGGCCTGACAGTGGCGGAACTGCCGCTGGCCAAAGCCGTGGAGGTGCGGACTTCGCGGGTGTTTTTCGAGCGCCCGCTGGCGGCTGCGATCCAACGCGCACTGCCCCGGGCGCGGCCCGTGATCACCTATCTGGTCAATGGCATTTCGGCCAAAGGGAAGTCCATTCCGTATTCAATGGCCACAGCGGTGGATCCGATTACAGCCCCGTTTCTCCCGGCGGATTTCTCCGGAGTGACCCTCAACTCATGGGCCGCCGAGGACCTCGGCGCGGTCCCGGGCGATGAGGTGCGTCTCGACTACTACGCGTTGGATGACGCCGGCCGGCTGGCGGAGCGGAGCGGCAGTTTTCCGCTTACCGCAGTGGTCCCGCTCGCCGGACTGGCGGCCGATCCGCGCTGGATGCCGGAGTTTCCCGGCGTGGCGGCGGCGGAAAAAACCAGCGATTGGGACGCCGGCGTGCCGATCGACATGAAACGCATCCGCGATCGCGATGAAGCCTATTGGGACGAGCACCGGGGCACGCCGAAGGTCTTCCTGCCGCTGGCGGTGGGGCGCACGTTGTTCGGCAACCGGTGGGGGGAATACACCGCCCTGCGGGTACCCGCTGCCACCGTTTCCAGCGAGGACGCCAGCACTGTTTTGTTAGAATCGATCACTCCGGCGGAGGCCGGGCTGATGCTGCGCGATGTCCGGCGCGAGGGACTGGCCGCCGCCGCGTCGCCCGTGGACTTCGCGGGATTATTGTTAGGCATGAGCCTGTTCCTGATGGCGGCCGCGGTGGCGCTCGCCGCGATGTTGTTCCGGTTTCACATCGAGCAACGCAACCGCGAGAGCGGACTACTGGCCGCCGTGGGCGTGCCTC
>JAIPKB010000050.1 GCA_021733795.1 Akkermansiaceae bacterium
CTGCGCTGGTTGGCCCCCCGCGCCGCCAGCCATTTCCTACCCAAGGCCGGCCTGACCGGCGAACTCCGCCTCGAAGGCAATCTCACCCACGGCTTTTCCATCACCGGCGTGAACCTCCAGGGTAGCGGCACGCTGGCCACGCTAACCCTCAACCGCGTCACCCCGCACTACCGCTGGTCCCAACTCGTCAGGGGCAAACTCGACGGACTCACCATCGACGGGCTCCATGCCGACCTCCGGCTCGACGCCCCCGCCGATCCGGATGCGCCCCCCGAACCACCGGATGCGGACAAGCCGCTCGACTTGGATGCCCTGGTCGCCACCATCCGCCAGATCAGGGAGCAGGTCCTGCCGGTCGAACTCCACCTCACCCACCTCAGCCTCACTACCACCAAGGCGGAACAACCCACCTTCACCCTCGCCTCCAGCCACCTCCACCACCTGCGGGACAGCGACGCGATCACCCTCGAACTCGGCTCCCTCACCGATGCCGCCGGGCGCGTCTGGCCAGCCCAAACCACCACCCTCGGCTGGGCCGCCGACCGCATCACCCTCGACCGCCTCGACCCCCACCCCAGCCTTGGCCTGAGCGAGCTGACGCTGCACCTGCCAGCCACGGAAAAACCCTCCCTGGAAACCCTGATCCGCATCGATGAGGCCGAGTTCGCGCTCTCCTCCACCCCCGGGTTCACCAACGCCAACCTCATCCTCCAATCCGGTACCCTCGACCTCGCCCGCACCGCCCGCTCATTCAACCTCGAACTTCCCGCCGAGGGCAAACTCACCTCGCTGTCCCTCGACGCCGGCAACTACCTCCCCTCCCCGCTCGCGGTCACCGTCACCCTCGCCCTCGGGTTGGAAGCGCTTTCCTATCAAGACTGGCAGATCGAGGAACTTGCACTCGGCACCGTCCTCGAGACCGACCAAGCCACCCTCACCCTCCACGCCCAGGCCCTCGACACCTCGGTCCACCTCGACTCGGCCATCGGCCTCACCCGCACGGCAGACTCGATCCTTCCCGGCCAGGCCACCGGCACCTTCCAAATCCCCGCCATCCCCGCCCTGATCCGCCAACTTGCCACCCGCTTCCCCACCCTGCAGGCCGACTCCATCGTCCCGGACTCCGCCCTAACCGGAAAGTTCACCGTCAACCTGACCGACAACCAGCTCAGCGAGGCCACCCTCGACACCACCCTCGCCCCCGCCGACCCCGCGCTGGCCACCCCCATCGCCATCCACGCCCGCTACCGGCCCGAACAACCGATCACCGCGGACATCGCGCTCGACGGCCTGAAACTCGCTGCCAGTTACGACCTAACCACCAAGTCCTATCAAGGCACCCTCGACCTAACCGACTTCACCACACCCTGCCTCACCCGCTGGTTGGCCGTCGCCGGAGTCAGTCTCCCCGGCACCGCCGGTCTCAGCGCCCATTGGTCCGGTGGCGGCGATCTAACCAGCGCCACCCACCATGGCTCGCTCGCCCTAACCAACGCATCCTGGCAGCAACCCGAACAACCCGCCATCACCGCCACCTCCACCCTCGAATACGCCTGGCCCGGCAAGGTCCACCTCGACTCGCTCACAGCCAATGCGGAAAACCAAACCCTCACCCTCGCCGCCGACCTCGCCGATGACACCCTGACCCTGCAGCGGTTCCTCTGGCTCGACGGCACCACCGAAATCGCCGAGGGCACCGCCAGCCTGCCGGTGCCCGCCGATTTCGCCAAATGGCGGGATTTCCTCGCCTTGGACACCCGCCCCGCCAAGGTCTCCATCGAATCCCGCAAACTCTCGCTCGGTCTGCTCAAAACCTGGGTCCCCGCGGCGGCACAACTCGATCCGCGCGCCACCGGCCAGCTCAACCTCCAACTCACCGGCTCCTGTGCCAAACCCGACCTCCTCCTCACCCTCGACTGCCGCGACCTCCGCGCACCGGACAACCCCAAGCTCCCGCCCGCCGACCTCAAGCTCTCCCTCAAGGCCGCCGACACCCTTGCCAGCCTCGACACCACCGTCACCGCGCCCGGCTACGCCCCCGCCACCCTCACCGCCTCACTGCCGTTCCACCCCGCCATCTGGCTGGACCAACCGAACGCCATCCAACAGGAAAACCTGACCGCCCGACTCGACCTCCCGCGGCTCGAACTCTCCCGCTTCACCAGCCTGGTCCCCGCTCTCAAAAAACTCTCCGGCGTGGTCACCGGCAACGTCACCGCCGCCGGCCCGCTCTCCGCACCCGAAGCACGCGGCTCAATCCGCCTCGAAAACGCCGCCGCCACCTTCGCCAACCCCAGCATCCCGCCGGTCCAAGACGCAGGCCTGGAACTGGCCCTCACCCTCAAGGCGGTCACCCTCAACAACCTACGCGCCACCGTTGCCGGCGGCTCCCTCACCGGCTCGGGCTCCCTCACCCTAACCGACCACAAGCCGTCCGCCATCGACCTCCGCCTCCGTGGCGACCTCCTCCCGCTGTTGCGCAACGACATGCTCATCCTCCGCGCCAATGCCGGCCTCCGGCCGGCCGGCCCCTGGGAGTCCGCCAGCCTCACCGGCACCGTCGGCGCGGTCGATTCGCTGTTCTACCGGGACATCGAACTGCTCCCGATCGGCAAGCCCTTCACCACCCCCTCCGCCGCCTCGCTGCCCAAGCTCGGCCCGGCCAAGGCCACGGGCCAAGCCTCCGCCATTCCCGCCCCCTTCGGCAACTGGTCGCTCAACCTCGACGTCCGCACCCAGGAACCCTTCCTGATCCGCGGTAACCTCGCCAAAGGCCGGGTCGACGTCAGCCTCCGCGTCCTCGGCTCCCTCGCCGATCCCAAACTCGACGGCACCGCCACCCTCGCCGATTTCACCGCCACCCTGCCGTTCTCCACCCTCAAGGTGAAATCCGGCACCGTCCGCTTCACCCCCGCCACCGGCTTCGATCCCATCCTCGAAATCCGCGGCTCCGCCGAACCCCGCCCCTATCGGGTCTCCGCCTTCGTCTTCGGCATGGCCTCCGATCCCCAAATCATGCTCACCTCCAATCCTCCACTGCCGGAAACCGAAATCATGACCCTGCTGGCCACCGGCACCACCACCGCCGGACTCGAGGACACCCAGGCCGCCACCAACCGCGCCATCCAGCTCTTCGCCGAAGAAATCCGCCGCGGCCGCGTCCGCTACACCCAACGGCTCCGCCCATTGTTAGGCGTGCTCGACCGCGTCGATTTTTCACTCAAGGAAGCCGACCCCTACTCCACCGACTCCTTCTCCACCGCCACCATCAGCCTCACCGACAGTTGGTTCGTCTCCGCCGGCATGAGCGACGAAGGCAACACCCGCCTCATGGGCATCTGGCGGATCTCATTCAAATAGACACAAGACTTCAAGACGCAAGACACAAGACTGACCGCGCCCACTGACTCCTCACAACCGACTACAAATGCCCTGCCACCCGCAGACCTTCAAAAGCAGCCCCCGATCGCCCTTCCCCGCGCGATCCTGGCGAAGCTCTTTTCTTGCGTCTTGCGTCTTGCCGTCTTGCGTCTTCCTTTCTTGCGTCTTCCTGTCGTCCGCCATGGCGGACACCCAGATCCGGATCCGCGGGGTTCCTGGCATGCGCGAGAACCAGGTGCTTTCATTGCTCGGCGGTCGCCTCTCCCAAATCCGCAGCAAGCCTGCCACTCCCTCCCGTGCCGATGATGCGGCATTCCTCCTCCGGCAGATGCTCCAACAGGACGGCTGCGCCAACGCCGAGGTCGCCTGGAACATCAACGGCTCCGGCGAAATCATTCTAACAGCTACCAACGCCGCCCGCCTCTCCATGGGCGAGGTCACCATCACCGGCGCGGATCCCAAACAATCCAAACGCCTCGCCCGGCTGTTCGTTTCACCAGCGGAAAAGGACCAGCCACCCGGTCCCGGCAGCGCCCCGTTCCGTGAGTCCGATGTCGCCACCGGCCTCAGCTACCTCCAGCAGGACTATCATGCCAATGGCTATTGGGTGGCCAGCGCCACCGTCGAAAAACGCGAGCAAGATCCGACCACCGGTGCGATCAGCTTCACCATCGACATCACCCCCGGGCCGCAGCATCTCATCGCCCGGCCCACCGTCGCCTCCTCCGATCCCGCCATCACCGGCCCGGTCGCCACGACCACCGCCCCTTTCGTCGGCCAACCTGCCACCACCGGCAGCCTCAACGCGATGCGCAACGCTGTGGAGAAAGCCTTCCTCAGCGCCGGTTTCCCGGACGCCAGGGTCGCCATGGCCAGCAAACTCGACCCACCCCGATTTATCCCGCAATTCGATGTCACCCGGGGCAAACGCGTCCACCTCCGCCACCTCAACGCCACCGGTTTCGTCAAAACCGACCCGGAGCGCATCGAGCGCCGCCTGCGCTCCCTCGAAGGCGAGTGGTATGACACCACCACCCTCAACAAACGCATCCGCGAGTTCCTCGCCACCGGTGCCTTCTCCTCGGTCCGGGTCGAGACCACCCCCGCCGGGGCCGACAGCGTCGATGCCACCCTCCACTTCGAAGAGGGCAAGGCCCGCGAATTCACCTTCGCCGCCGGAGGCGGATCCTATGACGGACCGATCTTCCGCATCCTTTACGGCGATCGCAACTTCCGTGGCAGGATGTTAGGTCTTAGCACCGGTTTCGAATTCACCTCGCGCGGCGTGCTCGGCGACGTGCGGCTCACCAATCCCTGGCTCTTCGGCTCCGACTACGCCGGCACCGCCCGCCTCTACTCGATCATTTACGGCCACGAAGGCTACACTTCGTTCGACACCGGCCTCCAGGGGATTCTCAGCCGCAAGTATGGCGAGCACTTCCGGGGGGAACTCTCCCTCGGTTATTCTATTGTCAATAACAACGAGGACGGATTGCCATCGTTTGCCCTCGGCGACAATGCCTACAACCACACCCGGCTCCGCTTCACTCCGGTCTGGGACTATCGCGACAACCCGGTGATAGCCACCTCCGGCTGGCTGCTCAGGACACCCGTACAAATCGGCACCGTCATGGGCGATGATTCAGCCGGCTACCTCAGCGTCGGTCTCAACGGTGGTTGGTTCCGCCCACTCGGGGCCGACTATCAACTCGCCGTCCTCGGCCAGTTCGGCATGCTCGCGCCCACCGGCGACGCCATCGACTTCCCCATCGACCTCCGCTATTTCAACGGCGGTGCCAACACCGTGAGGAGCTTCCCGGAACGCGAACTGGGACCCTCCATCAACGGCTACGCCACCGGCGGCAACGCCTACTGGGCCGCCAACCTCGAAATCATCCGCCCGCTGGCCGGCCCCGTCAAACTCGTCGGGTTCCTCGATGCCGGTGCGCTCAGCCTCGACTACGCCGACATCCTCTCCGCCGACCTCGAACTGGCCGTCGGTCTCGGCATCCGCCTCGACCTGCCGATCGGTCCGGTTCGCCTCGAATACGGCTACAGCCTCACCCGCGACCCCGGCGAGCCGGCCGGAGCCTTCCACTTCGCCATCGGCACCACGTTCTGACAATACCCGCCCCCCGAACGCGCGGGCGTGGGCCAATTGGTGCGCTTCGTCCGGAAGTCCCGTTGCCCAATTCTCGCCTCGGGCTCGCTTCGGGCTTGCCACGATTGCCGGGCCATGATAAGGCCTTCCGCCTTGAAGGCATTCTCCTGCAATTCCAGTCCAACCCAACTTTACCCATGAAAATCGGCATCCCCAAGGAAATCCGCCCCGGCGAAAAGCGGGTCGCAGGCTCACCCAAACTGGTCGCCAAGCTCATCAAACTCGGTTTCGAGGTAGGCGTGGAAACCGGAGCCGGCCTCGAAGCGAACGTCAGCGACCCGGCCTGGACCGACGCCGGAGCCACCATCGTCGCGGATGCGGCCACCCTCTGGAAGCAGTCCGACATCGTCATCAAGGTCAACCCGCCCAGCCCCGAGGAATCCGCCCGCCTCACCCGTGGCAAAACGCTGATCAGCTTTTTCTGGCCTGCCCAGCAGGGTGAGTTGCTGAAATCCATCGAGGCTCAGGGAGCCAGCGTGCTCGCGATGGACTGCGTGCCCCGGATTTCCCGTGCCCAGAAACTCGATGCCCTGTCCTCGATGGCCAACATCGCCGGTTACCGCGCGGTGATCGAGGCGGGCTCGAACTTCGGCCATTTTTTCACCGGCCAAATCACCGCCGCCGGCAAGGTTCCACCCGCCAAGGTGCTGGTGATCGGTGCCGGCGTGGCCGGGCTTTCCGCCATCGGCACCGCCGCCAGCCTCGGTGCCATCGTCCGCGCCTTCGACACCCGCCCGGAGGTCGCCGACCAGGTCAAGAGCATGGGCGGCGAGTTCCTCTACCTTGCTTTCAAGGAAGACGGCAGCGGCGAGGGAGGCTACGCCAAGACCATGAGCAAGGAGTTCATCGATGCCGAAATGAAGCTTTTCGCCGATCAGGCGAAGGAGGTCGATATCATCATCACCACCGCCCTCATCCCGGGCAGGCCCGCGCCCAAATTGATCACCGCCGCCATGGTCGAGTCGATGAAACCTGGCAGCGTGGTCGTCGATCTCGCGGCCGAACAAGGCGGCAACTGCGAACTCACCGAACCCGGCCAACTGGTCAAAAAACACGGCGTCACCCTGATCGGCTACACCGACCTGCCCAGCCGCTTGTCCGGCCAGGCCAGCGAACTCTACGCCAACAACATCGGGCATCTGTTCGACGAACTCTGCCCGGAAAAAGACGGTGTCATCCACCTCAATTTCGACGACGAGGTCATCTGCGGTACCACGGTGATCAAGGAAGGCCAGATTACCTGGCCGCCTCCCGCGCCGCGGCTCAGCGCCGCGCCAAAACCCGCGGCTGCGGCCCACCCCCCGGCGGCCCCACCCCCTGCCGCCAAGCGGGAAAACAGCTTTGTCGGCCTGCTGGTCGTCGCACTCGCCATCCTTGGCGTCGGCAGCGTGGCACCGGCGGATTTCATGGGCCATTTCACGGTGTTCGTGCTCGCGTGCTTCGTCGGTTGGCAGGTGGTCTGGAACGTCACCGCCGCCCTGCACACCCCGTTGATGAGCGTCACCAATGCGATCAGCGGCATCATCGTACTCGGTGCCATCCTCCAGATCGGCTCGGAAATTCAAATCGTCAACATCCTCGCCGCCATCGCCATCCTGGTGGCCACCATCAACATCGCCGGCGGCTTCCTCGTCACCCAGCGGATGCTCAAGATGTTCCAGCGCTAACCCTCCGACCTCTGACTTCCGATTGCTGATCACCGATTACTGATCACCGATTACTGATCACCGATTACTGATCACCGATTACTTCTTCCCCTCTTCCCATTGCCATGACCACCGCCTGTTATATCATCGCCAGCATCCTTTTCATCCTCAGCCTCGGGGGCCTCAGCCATCCGGAGAAGGCGCGCCGGGGAAATCTCTTCGGCATCATCGGCATGATCCTCGCCGTGCTCGCGACCATCCTGCTCGCCCGCGACACCATCAATCCCGTCCTGCTTGCCGGCATGATGATCCTGGGCGGCGTGGTCGGCTCCGTCCTCGCGGCGCGGGTGAAAATGACCGCCATGCCGGAATTGGTGGCCATGCTCCACAGCTTTGTGGGACTCGCCGCAGTCCTGGTCGGCTTCGCCACCTTCCTCGCTCCCCATCATCTAACGGGGGCGGAGAAAACCATCCACGATGTTGAGACCTATCTGGGGATCCTGATCGGTGCGGTTACCTTCACCGGTTCGGTGGTGGCCTTCGGCAAGCTCAACGGCATGATCGGCGGCAAGCCCCTGCTGCTGCCGGGCCGTCACCTGCTCAACCTGATCATCCTTCTTGCCTCCATCTGGCTGGCTTATGATTTCATCCAACATGGGTCCCCCACCCCGCTGGTGATCATGACTGTGCTGGCCTGCCTGTTCGGCATCCACATGGTCGCCGCGATCGGCGGTGCGGACATGCCGGTGGTCATCTCCATGCTCAACAGCTACTCCGGTTGGGCCGCCGCCGCCACCGGTTTCCTGCTTGGCAACGACCTGCTCATCGTCACGGGCGCGCTGGTCGGCTCCAGCGGTGCCATCCTCTCGATCATCATGTGCCGTGCCATGAACCGCAAGTTCATCAGTGTCATTCTCGGTGGCTTCGGCAGCGGCACCCCCAAGGCCGGCTCCGGTGCCGCCGCCGAGCACGGCGAAGCCGTCGCCATCACTGCCGACCAAACCGCCGAACTCCTGAAAAACGCCAAGTCGGTGGTGATCGTCCCCGGTTACGGCATGGCCGTCGCACAGGCCCAGCAGTCGGTCTCCGCCATGGTCAAAAAACTCACCGAGGCCGGGATCCGGATCCGCTTTGCCATCCACCCGGTGGCCGGCCGCATGCCCGGCCACATGAACGTGCTGCTGGCCGAGGCCAGGGTGCCCTATGACATCGTGTTGGAAATGGACGAAATCAACGTGGACTTCCCCAGCACTGATGTGGTGTTGGTGATTGGGGCCAATGACATCGTCAACCCCTCCGCCGAGGACGAACCGGACAGCCCGATCGCCGGCATGCCGGTCCTCCAGGTCTGGCATGCCAAGGATGTCATCATCCTCAAGCGCAGCATGGCCACCGGCTACGCCGGGGTGGAAAACCCGCTCTTCTTCAAGGACAACTCGCGCATGCTCTTCGGCGACGCCAAAGCCAGCATCGACGCCGTCGTCCACGGGTTGGCATAAAGACAGGAGACAAGATTGCAACATCCTGCTGATTTTTCAGCAATCATGCCATCCGCCGCCCCTCAGTCAAATTCATCGTTGCTCGACAATCGTGCCCATCGGGGAACTGTGGGTGAATTCCTGAAATCCGAGATCCAGCCGGGCAGCGATCTTTCCTTTGTTTCCGCCTATTTTACGGTTCACGCCTATGAAGCACTGGAACCTGGCTCGTCGTCATGGAACCCCAACCCTGAAATCTTTTTCGTGAAACCGGTTTTTATTGTTTACTTCAAACGAACATACGTTTACCAATAGCGAACGATGAGCACACTCTCCGATCTCTTTCCCAGAACCCGGGCGGAAATTCTCCGCCTGCTCTTCGAGACCGGAGACCAGGAAATCCACCTGCGTGACCTCGCACGCCTCGCAGGGCTCAGTCCGGCTGCACTCCAGAAGGAACTCACCACTCTTGCCACCAAGGAATTCGTCATCACCCGCCGCGACGGAAACCGCCTCTATTACCGCGCCAACATCGGCCACCCCCTCTATCCGGAACTCCGCGGCATCGTTCTCAAGACTTCCGGCATCGCCGCCGAACTGAGCCGCGCCTTGGAAACCGTGGACGGTATCAACCTTGCCCTGATCTTCGGCTCGGTCGCCGCCGCCACCGCGACCGGCCAGAGCGACGTAGACCTTCTTGTGATCGGCAACACCGGCCTGCGAAAAATCACTCCCGCTCTCCGCGGCATGGCGGAAACGCTCGGCCGGGAAATCAATCCCGTCTGCTTCACCCCGGCGGAATGGCGGGAAAAACGCAAAAAAGGCGATGCCTTCGCCACCCGCGTTTCCGCCGAGCCGAAACTCTGGCTGAAAGGAGGGCCCGGGGCGTTTGCAGCAATGGAAGGCTAATGGCTGGCTCCAAGCCCACCAGACCACCCCGGCCCAAATCACCGATCTCCTTGCCATCGTGGACCGCGATCTGGAGGACTCCATGCACAATCTCTCGCCGGACTGGCAGTTCGGCATCGCCTACAATGCCGCGCTCAAGCTCTGCACCATCCTGCTCTATGCCAGCGGCTACCGTCCGGAGAAAAATCTCGCTCACTACCGCACCCTCGCCGCCCTGCCGCTCATCCTCGGCAACACCCGCAAAGACGATGCCGACTACCTCGACACCTGCCGCTCCAAACGCAACACCGCCGAATACGACACCGCCGGCACCGTCAGCCAATCCGAAGCAGATGAACTCCGAGAATTCACCAAGGAACTCCAAACCGATGTCATCGCCTGGCTCAAAGCAAACCATCCAACACTGATGCGAAATAATGGTCGGAGTCACTGACGCGCCACACGGAATCCGCACCACGCCGGCCAGGAGTTTTTCCGCTCCCTCCTCACTGCTTCCCCACCAGTTGCCCCAGAAACGGCGCCGTGCGGGAAGTTTTGGAGCGGACGATCTTCTCCGGAGGGCCCTGGGCGATGATCCGGCCACCCCCATCACCGGCTTCGGGACCCAAATCGAGAATCCAGTCGGCCTCGGCGGCGACGGCCATGTGGTGCTCGATGACGACCACGGTGTGTCCCTCGTCCACCAGCCGGTGGAGCACCTCGATCAGGCGCTGTACATCCTCGCGATGCAGGCCCACGGTGGGTTCCTCGATCAGATAGAGATTCTTGATTTGGGATTTCAAATTTGAGATTTGGGATTTGATCGAGCGGCCCTTGGTGAGTTCGGAGACCAGTTTGATCCGCTGGGCCTCGCCGCCGGAGAGCGTGGGGCTGGGCTGCCCCAACTGGAGGTAGCCGAGCCCGGTGTCCGCCATCAACCGGAGCGGGGCGGCAATCCTCGGTTGTGATTCGAAGAAGAGCGCGGCTTCGTCGATGGTCATCTCCAGCACCTGTCCGATATTGCAACGGCGGAAGAACACCTCGAGGGTGGCGTCATTGTAACGATGCCCCTGGCAGGTTTCACAATGGACCCAGGTGGATGGCAGGAAATCCATTTCCAGTTTCACCCGGCCGTTGCCTTTGCAGTCCGGGCAGCGGCCACCCTCGGTGTTGAACGAAAACCGCGATGCAT
Organism: Akkermansiaceae bacterium; assembly: GCA_021733795.1. GTDB lineage: Bacteria > Verrucomicrobiota > Verrucomicrobiia > Verrucomicrobiales > Akkermansiaceae > Luteolibacter. Next base: position 10,747 of record JAIPKB010000050.1, read on the forward strand.
CGTAGCCGCGAACCCGCGATTCCGGAAGTTGGGCGAACAGCGCACGGATGTGGTCGAACACCTTGACGTAGGTGGCCGGACACGACCGCGAAGTCTTGCCGATCGGCGATTGATCGACTTCATAACAAGCCTTGATCCGCTCGAAGCCGGCCGAGGAATCAAATGGCGCATGGCGGCGGCCGGCGGCCGGTCCGGCGGCCGGCACCAGGCAACCGTGCATCAGCGAAGACTTGCCCGAACCGGAAATGCCCGTCAACACGGTGAGCCGGCCGACGGGAATCCGAACATCAATCTGCTTGAGATTGTTCGCCGCGCATCCGGTTAGAACCAACGATGGATGACCGGCAGCGACCCGCCGCCGGCTGCCGCGCATCGGATGCGCCACTTCCATGTGGAAAGCGCGCAAGGTGGGAGAGATTTCAAGTGAAGCTGCGGCGCGCCTTCGCCTGCTTGAAACTTCACCCTCGGAACTTGAAACCCGGGGCGGCGCCCCCTGATAGACCACCTCGCCACCGAGACGCCCGGCCCCCGGTCCGAGATCGATCAGATGATCGGCCGCGGCGATGGTGTCCTCATCGTGTTCGACGACGACCAGCGAGTTGCCATGATCCCTCAGTTTGAGCAGGGTTTTGAGCAGCGCCGCATTGTCGCGCGGGTGAAGACCGATGGTCGGTTCATCCAGCACATAGAGCACGCCGCGGAGATTCGAACCGAGCTGGGCGGCGAGCCGGATCCGCTGGGCCTCGCCCCCGGAAAGCGTGGTGGCGGATCGATCAAGCTGCAGGTAGCCGAGACCCACCTCCTGCAGAAAGGCCAGACGCTGGGCAATCTCCGGCAGAATATCGCGCGCAATCTGGGAATCCCGCCCGGCGGAAAAACGCAGCGCGGAAAAATGTGCGGCCGCGCAATCAATCGACAACCCGGAAAGCCCGGCCACCGGAGTGGCGGCGAGGGTCACCGCAGCCGCCACCGGATTGAGCCGGGTGCCGTGGCAATCGGGGCACTCAATGAGTTCGGTGTCGTCCATCCGGTCGATCACCCGGTCGGCATCCAGCTCGGCGGCAAGGACGGAGTCGAAACGTGAGGAGTCGAAATACTCACGCTTCCGCGCAACCCGGCCATGCCCGCGGCAGCCCGGGCACCAGCCGTGGGGCGAGTTGAACGAAAACAAGCGTGGATCGAGGTCCTCGAAGGACCGGCTGCACGATGGGCAGGTGGAGTTGATCGAGAGCAGGGTGAGTTCTCCACTTCCAGTGCGGAGCTTGATCAAGCCACGGCCGATCTCCAGCGCGCGGGTGATCACAGCGGCACGGGCAACGCTGTTAGATCCTTTGTTCCGGCGATCGAACGCCGCTACTTCGACGTCGATACTGTGTTCCTTGAACCTTTCCAAGCGGACGAAGTCAGCCGTGTTCTGGATTTTTCCATCCACCAACAGCCGGACGAACCCCTGTTTGCCCGCCCATTCCGCAACCTCGGTGTGATAGCCTTTCCGCGAGCGGATCACCGGCGCGAAAATCGCGACCGGCCCGGATTTCAGCGCCGCATCGAGCGCGTTTTCGATCGCGGCAAGCGACTGCCTAACCACCGGCACCCGGCACTCCGGGCAGTGGAGCGTGCCGAGTTTCGAGTAGAGCAAGCGGATGAAATTCCACAACTCGGTGACGGTTGCCACCGTGGATTTTCCGCCCCCTTGGGAAATCCGTTGTTCGATCGCCACGGTGGGCGGCAGTCCGGCGAGTTGGTCGATCTCCGGCTTTTCCAACTGCTCGGCGAACTGCCGGGCGTAGGCGGACATCGAATCGAGAAACCGCCGCTGGCCCTCGGCAAACAGGATATCGAAGGCGAGCGTGGATTTACCGGAGCCGGACAAGCCGGAAACCACCACCAACTGCCCGCGCGGAATATCCAGCGAGATGTTCTTCAGGTTGTGATGGCGGGCCCCGCGCAGGGTGATCGCCTGACTGGCGGCCGGTGCCCGCAACTTGCCCGCAGCCGCCTTGGATTTCCTCCTAACAGGCTTGGCCGGCCCTTGCAGCGCGGCGCGGAGGAACCCGGCGGTGGGAGTGTCCAGCGCGGCCACCTGCTCCGGCGGCCCCTGGGCCACCAACCGGCCGCCGTGCACGCCCGCCTCGGGTCCCAGGTCCAAAATCCAATCCGAACACTTGATCACATCCAGATTGTGCTCGATGACCAGCAGACTGTGCCCGGCATCAACCAGCCGGTCGAACACCCCTAACAGGTTTTCAATATCGGAGAAATGCAGGCCGGTGGTGGGTTCGTCGAGAATGAGCAGCTTGGCTTGGGCGGTTTGGGTGGAGGCACCGGCGAGCAGTTGGCAGAGTTTGAGGCGTTGGGCCTCGCCGCCCGAAAGGGTGTTCAGCGGTTGGCCCAGCTTGAGGTATCCGAGCCCCACCTCGAGCAGGGGTTGGAGGGATGTTAGCACCTGCCGGATCAGCCGTGCCTGCCGGGGCGTGGCGGCTGGGCCGTCCTTGAAAAACGGGACCGCATCCTGCACCGTTAGATCCAGCACAGCGGCGATCGACCGGCCCTCCCAGGTGTATTCCAGGGTGGATGGCTTGTAGCGGCGGCCATCGCAGTCCGGGCAGGTGACATAGATGTCCGAGAGAAACTGCATTTCCACCTTCTCGAAGCCGTTGCCGGCACAGCGGTCGCAGCGGCCATCACCAGAGTTGAATGAAAAGAACCCCGGCTTGAGCCCGGCGGCGGCGGCGGTTCCGGTCTCGCAGAAAAGCTGGCGCACCGGTTCGAACGCCCCCAGGAAAACCGCCGGCGTCGAGCGCGGAGTGCGGGCCACCGGCGTTTGATCGACGAGTTCCACGCCGGTCAGGTGTTGCGTGCCTGACAATTTCTTGAGCGGAGCCGGATCACCCTCGGTGGCCTGCCCGAAGTGACGGGCGAGATTCTGATAGAGCACCTCGCGGGCGAAAGTCGATTTCCCGGAACCGGAGACACCAGTGACGCAAACGAACAATCCCAGCGGAATATCCGCATCGAACTTGCGCAGGTTGTGGCGGGTGGCTCCCCGCACCGAAAGCATCCGGGGGCCGGGCAATCGTCGGACGTCCGGGACGGGGATCGATCTAACACCTGCAAGCCACGGCAGGGTTCCCTCCTTCCCCGCGGCACCGGCGGATGGCACCGGGGAGCCCTCGTAGAGCAACCGTCCGCCGTAGGAACCCGCGCCGGGCCCCAGATCGATCAGGTGGTCCGCCGCCCGCATGATCCGCTCCTCATGCTCGACCACCACCAGCGTATTGCCCTTGTCGCGGAGCCCGTGCATCACCCCGACGAGCCGCTGGATATCGCGCTGGTGGAGGCCCACGGTGGGCTCGTCCAGCACGAACAGGGTGCCGGTCAGCGAGGCCCCGAGGCAGGTTGTTAGGTTGACCCGCTCGATCTCGCCGCCGGAGAGGGTGCGGGTGGGGCGGTCCAGGGTGAGATACCCCAGCCCGACCTCCTCCAGATAACCGATGCGGGAGGTGATTTCGGTGAGGACCGTGCCCAACGCGGCATCGGCGGCGGAATTTCCACTGGTTTCCAGCAACTCCGCAAACCATGGACGGAGGTCGGCGATGCTCATGGTCCACAGGTCGGGAAGGGTTTTGCCCCAGATTCGGAAACACAGTGCCTCCGGTTGCAAACGCCGGCCGCGGCAGGCGCCGCAGGTGGTGTAGGAGCGGTAGCGGGATAGAAAGATCCGGACGTGCATCTTGTAGGCTTTGGATTCCATCCAATCGAAAAACCCCTTCACACCATACCATTTCCCCTCCTTCCAAAGAAGATCCGAGTTTTCCAAATCAGTTAGAGCGGGGGATTTCCGGTCGCCGTAGAGGATCCACTCGCGGGTGGCGGGATCGAGGTCCTCCCATGGCGTGTGGATATCGATCCGGCGTTCCCGGCAGTTGCGCAGCAGATCCTGCTGGCATTCGTCGCCGCGCTCGCCAAGGAACGGTTTGATCGCTCCCTGGGCCACGCTGAGGGTCGAGTCCGGCACCGCCTTTTCCAGTTCGATCCCGATCACCCTGCCGAACCCGCGGCAGGCCGGGCAGGCTCCGAGCGGGTTGTTGAAGGAAAACATGGCGGGCGTGGGCGGGCGCAGGGTGAAGCCGGTTTCCGGATGGCTCCAGGTTTTGGAAAACCGACGGGGTGCTTCCGGCTCGCCGTCAGTCCCCGCCAGCGGCACGATCGCCGCGCTGCCCTTGCCAAGGTGAAACGCCGCCTCCAGCGCCTCCAACAACCGCGCCTGCTGCGGCCGGGTCGCCTTGAGCCGGTCCTGGACCACCTGGACGGAGGAAACCGCCCCCAGTCCCCCGGCGGGCGGGGCTTCGTCGGTCCGCCACACGCGCTCACCTAACAACACCCGGAGATACCCCTGGGCGTTGAGCTGGGTGAACACCTCCGCGCCGGGAGTGCCGGCCGGAAACGAAACCGGAAACGTCACCAACACCGGTTGGTCGGCCAGGTTTTCCCGCACCCAGGCGGTGGCCGACTCCGCCGAATCCGGGCGGATTTCATCGCCGGTGCGCGGGTCGAAGCCGCTCGCCATCCGGGCGAAGAGCAGTTTGAGGTAATCGTTGACCTCGGTCAGCGTGCCCACCGTGGAACGGGTGGTGCGGACGTTGTTCTTCTGCTCGATGGCGATCGCCGGCGGGATCCCCTCGATGTGATCCACGGCAGGCTTGTCCATCCGGTCGAAAAACTGGCGGACGTAGGGCGAAAAGGTCTCCACGTAACGGCGCTGACCCTCGGCATAGAGCGTGTGGAAGGCCAGCGACGATTTTCCGGACCCGGACGGTCCGGTCACCACCGTGAGCTTGCCCAGCGGAATCTCCAGGTCGAGCCCTTGGAGATTGTGCTGGCGGCAGCCGCGGATGGAAATGACCGGGGCGACGGAACGGGGGGATTTGGCTGGCTTGTGTGACACGCGGAGAAACTAGCCGCAAATCTCCCAAGCGCCAGAACAAGATCCACCAAACCGGCCGCTCATGCGCCGTCGTCGCCTCCGACCGCGGCTCCCGCTTTCCCGGGAGGCTTCTTGACGGCGGTCTTGCTGTCGGCGGCATCTCTGGCGGCGGTGGTTTCCAGCCCCTGCATCAGGGCGATGAAATACTTGATATTGTCATGCACCGCGTCGATTTCGCCGTTGAGCAAATCCACGGAAGGGACCTCATTCGGATCGGTCAGGCGTTCGATCTGTTTGCGCAGGCCCAGCACGTACATGCCATCCGCCAGCAGGATCATGTTCAGCTCCAGCTTTTCGTCGATCAGCACCTGCTTGGAATAAAACTCCGCGTGAAGCTGCTTGAGACTCTGGAAGAACCCCTTGTCCTGATTGTTGCCGCCCCCCAGCAGCCCCCTGCCTCCGCCTCCTTGTCCAGCATTCTTACCACCGGGAAGGTCCAGCGACTTGGGCAACCGATTGCCGTCCTGCCGCCATTTTTCGAAGCTCTCCTCCACCCGTGGCTCGATCAGCGCACGCCGCACCTTATCCAGAGAGCGGACTTCACGTTTGACCTTGCGTTCGAAGGCATCGATGTTCTCCTCCAACTCCTCGGCCTGCGTGGCGAACATCAGAGCCGCCTTCTGGCGGGTGATCCCCCGGGCCTTGTCGAGAAACGCCGGCACATCGAAGGTCGGCAGCGGTTCGGGTTTTTCCGGCTTGACCTTGACCACCACGGGCTCCGGCTCCGGTTTGACTTCAGGTTCGGGCTGCGGCTTGACCTTGACGATCTCCGGCTCGGGTTCCGGCTCGGGTTCCGGCTTTGGTTCCGGCCGCGGCTTGGGGGCGGGCGCTTCCACAACTTCCGGCGGGGGCTTGGGAACTGCTGCGGGAGGGGTTCTAGAACCCTTGGTCACGATTAAAATGGCGATTACCAAGGCGACCGCCACCGCAAAAGTCCCCACCACGACTCCGGCCCCGGATGACTTGGCAGGGATCCCCACCGTGCCACGGAAAGGTTGCGGCCGAACCCCGCCCCCGGTCACGGGCATGGGAGCCCGCGCGCGTGCCGCCGATGCCGTCACCGATGCCGTCGCCGCCTTGATTTCCCGGGCCAACTCTGCCGCGCTGGCAAAGCGAAGCTCGGGCGATGGATGCGTGGCCCGGCGAATGATCGGGTCGTATTTCGGATGGCTGCCGGCGATTGCCGAGGGCGGCCGCGGATCGGCCGCCGGCAGCTTGCCGGTCAGCAGTTCGTGAAACACCACGCCCACCGAAAACACGTCCGCCCGCGCGTCCACCAGATTGGGAAACTTGAGCACCTCCGGCGCGGTGTAATTGGGGGTGCCGAAGATCGTTTCACCATCCTTGACGGCGACACCCATGGCTCTAGCCAGGCCGAAATCGCCGATTTTCGGCCGTGCCTGCTGATCGAGCAGAATATTCCCCGGCTTGATGTCGCGGTGGAGGATGCCGTGCTCATGGGCGTGAGCGAGGGCCTCGCAAACGCCCACCACGATCCGCGCCGCCTCCTCCTGAGCCACCGCCATGCCATGGGCAGAGTGAAACAAGGTCTTCCCCGGCACGAACTCCATCACGATGAAGAGCATCCCCTCCACCTCTCCAAAATCATACACCCCGATCAGATTCGGGTGATTGAGCCGGGCCATCGTCTTGGCCTCGGTCTCAAAATTTTCCCGGAATTCCTGATCCTGCCCGAACTCCCGCGGCAGAATTTTGATCGCCACGGGGCGATCAAGCGAAAGCTGAACGGCGCGGTAAACGGCACCCATCCCGCCGGTGGCGATCAAGCAGTCAATCGAGTAACCAGGGAACAGCGGCGTCAACCAGGATGGATCCGGGGCTTCAAACGAGGCGGTATGCATTGTCTCGGACATCAGGATATTTCGGGGAAATTAACGAAAAACCAGCCGAAGGCAAGCCCAAATCCGATCTATTTCGGCAGCCGGTGCTGTTTTTCATAAACGGCACCGGATTCAACCCGGAATTTCGAACAATGTTGCAATAAATCCTGGTGCCTTCGCCGACCCTTGGCTCGCGCCGCCCGCGGTGCTCATGCGCGTCAAGTTCAGGGAGCATGGCCGTCCCGGCTGCGGTGGCGGCTTTGAACGTATTTCACGGGGCCGCACAGCGGGCTGAGAACAGGCTGGAAGCCCGTTCTCCAACACAACCGGGACGGCTATGCTCCGTTGGTGCCCCAACTTGACGCGCCGCCCGGTGCTACTCGTCATCCGGCGCGGCGGCGGGCACGGACGCTCCAACCGCGGGATTGATTCCGAATGATTGCAGCCACTGCCCGGAATCGTCGGCACTTTTGTATTCCTTGCGGAGGCTGGCCCCCAGTTCGATCTTGCCGGCATTCTCGGCGGCGATCACCTCCGCCTTGAGCTTGGCCTGGTAGGCCTGGCGGATCTTGTCCACCTCGGCCAGGAATCCAGCATTGATTTTCTCCTGTTTGCGGGAGGCATTGAGGGCGATCTCGGCCATCTTCGGCGACATTTTGATGCCCGCATTTTCCGGAATGATCGTCGGCACGCGGAAATTGCGCACCTTCCTCTTCAGTTTGGCGACATGGAGTTCCCAAGACTCGCGGTCATTGCCCGAAAGCCCGCGCAACCAGACGTCCAGGTCCCAACCAAACGTCTTGGCGTTGGAACTGAACTGCTCCAGGCGCTTGCTGTCCGCCGCCAGGATGAGTTCCTTTGCCTTGGCGGCGAGCACACTGCCGGAGCTCGTATTCATCGAGGACACCGCCGGTTCAGGGCGACGGTGACGGTCACCACTCCACTCGATGATAAACCCGGACGCCACCATCGATAGGTTCAGCGCGTCCCAACCGGTCACCGGACGGATCAACAATGCCAGATTCCCTTCGGCCGGAGCGACCCCATTGGCCCACTTCGAAACCGTCCATGGTTCTCCGGTGATCGTGAGCCAATCCGCCCCCTTCAGGAATCCACCGAGCCAGATTCCGTCCACCGCGACCTGGGCATCGGCAAACTGCTGCAAGTGGGCCGCCTCCAACGAGTTTGAAACCACCGCCAGATGCCCGCCGGACCGCTCGGCCATATCCACTGCGTCCCGCCAGGAAACCGGGCGTGACACATAGAGGAAATGTCGGCTGTCAAATGCGACCGTCCCCGGCGGATAGACTGGGTTGGCCTCGCCGAGTGACTCCCGCGCGACTTGCAGGGCCGCCGCCAGCGAAGCCGGATTGGCCCCATCCCGGTGCCATTGGATCACAAACGGCTGCCGGGTTTTCCCATCAAAGGTTTTCATCCCCAGCTTGCCGACCCCCACAAAAGTCCCGAGCCCTTTCGGAGCCGGGCTCACCGACCACCGTTTGCCGTCGAGCATGGTCCAGTCATCCCGGCTACTGCGTCCGGCCCCGAGCCAAATGTAGGCCTCACCGGGTGCCTGCCGCTCCAGCCAGGTAATTTCCTCGGATGAACCCGGAGTCGGCAGATGCCCGCCAAAGCGCTCGGCATACCAGGCCGCATCCGCCCAAGTCATCGGCGTGGGAACCATCATGAAATCGCAATCGGCCCGGCGGGTCACGCCAATCGGCATTTCGTCACGTTTGCCGTTGACCAGATCCAGGCGGAGCCGGACCAGCGATTCCAGCGGGGTCTCCGGCTTGGGTTGCTCCGGGGGCACGACCGGGGTCGGCTCGGGCGGCGGGTCCGTCTTCTGGATTGCGGCGAGCCGCTGCTCCTCCTCGCGCTTGCGCTGGAGTTCGAGCGCCACTTTTTTGGCCTCCGCTGCCTGTTTTGCCTCTTTCTCCACCTGTTGCGAGCGTTGCCAGATCTCATCGGCCTCCCGGGCCCGTCTGGCCCGTTCGAGAGTCTTCCAGGCGATCGCGATCAACACGATGAGCACCGCGATGATGAACAGGTTCCGGATGAAATGCCAGTTGGTCTTGACCTCGATTTGCACCTGTTTCACCCCTCCGGCCACGACGTCCCCTTCCCCGCCCACCACCGGGCGGGCGGCGGCACTGGCCGGGGCTGCCGCAGTCAGTAATGTCGGTTTGGCCTTGGTCTTGGCCCGCTGGTAACCCTCCAGCCAACGGCCGAGCGCCGCTTTCAGCGAGGCCGCGTCCTGAAACCGCTTGGCCGCCTCCGGATGAACGGCGCGCCGCCAGATGTCGTCCATCCCGGCCCCACAACTGCACAGGGTCGATGGCGGTCGGGCATCCGCAGTCTGCCGCTGGCCGGTCAACAATTCATAAAGCATCACCCCCACCGCAAACAAATCCGAGCGGCAATCCGCAACCAACGGGTTGCTGAGCACCTCCGGCGCCGTGTACCCCGGAGTGCCCATCACCAGCCCCACCCCTTTCTCCTCGACCGGTCTGGCCAGCCCGAAATCACCGATTTTCGGCTCTGCCTTGGGGGTCAGGAGCACGTTGGCCGGCTTGATGTCACGATGGATGATCCCGTTCTCATGGGCATGCCCCAAACCCGCGCAAATCCCGCGGATCAACTCCACCGCCTGCTTGGGGTCCACCTGCTTGCCATACGACGAGTGATAGAGCGACTTGCCCGGCACATATTCCATCACGATGTAGAGCATGTCATCGACCGCCCCCGAGTCATACACCCCGATCAAATTCGGGTGGTTGAGCCGGGCCATCGCCCGTGCCTCGGTCTCGAAACTCTGCCGGAACATCGGATCCAAGCCAAACTCGCGCGGCAACACCTTGACCGCCACATCCCGCGCCAGGGACCGCTGTTTGGCCCGATAAACCGCCCCCATGCCGCCCTTGGCGATCAACATTTCAAAATCGTAGGCTGGCAGCAATCGCGCCAGTTCTTCCATGGTGGGTGCGGTGAATTCGTGTGTTGACATGTTTGACGGCTGGCTATGGACGCGGGACAACTACCACCCTCCCAGCCAAATGCGAAGCAAAATCTCCCCCGCGATCCGTTCCGCCGGTGCATGACAGAAAAGTCAAAGCAGGCAGGGACCGGGGTGCGCCTTGGAGATTCTGGGCCTGTATGCCGCCGCACGGGACCCGCCCCGCTCCATCCTCCGTCTTCCTTCCGTCCTCCGTGGTCTTGGCGGAGCAGAGCGCTTCAGATGCGTTCCCGATCGCCCGCGTTGTGACCAACGCGCCTACTTTCCGGCTCTCCGGCTCTCCGTCTTCCGTCTTCCGTCTTGCAGTCTTCGGTCTTAGGCACCACGTTGACCCGGGCCGCGCGCGTGGCCTGCCCGAATGCTGGAACCTCTCGATCTGAAACTGTTGCGCGACTTGTCCCGGATGAAGGGACAGGTGCTGGCGGTGAGTCTGGTGATGGCGTGCGGGCTGGCGATGATGATCATGACCCGCAGCCTGATCCTGACCTTGGAATCGACCCGGACGGCCTACTACCAGAGTCATGCGCTGGCGGATGTGTTCGCGCCGCTGAAACGCGCGCCGCTGGCGGTGGCGGAGCGGGTGGCGGTGCTGCCGGGGGTAGCCGGGGTGGAGGCGCGGGTGGCGGTGGACGTGACCCTGGATTTGCCAGGGGTGCCGGAGCCAGCCAGCGGGCGGATCATCTCGCTGCCGGAGGATGGTGCTCCGCAACGGCTGAACCGGCTGTTTTTGCGCAGCGGGCGGCTGCCGCGGGTGGATGCCCGGCGCGAGGCGGTGCTTGGCGATGCGTTCGCCAAGGCCAATGGCATGAGGTCGGGGGACTCGCTGGTGGTGGTGATCAACGGCCGGCGGGAGACCTTGGAGATTTGCGGGATCGGACTTTCGCCGGAGTTTGTATTTGAGGCGCGGGCCGGGGAAACCCTGCCGGACCACCGGCGGTTCAGCGTGTTGTGGATGAACTACCGGGCACTGGCCGTGGCCTACAACCTGGACGGCGCTTTCAACGATCTGTCGCTCGATCTCACTCCCGGCACGGCGGTGGAGCCGGTGATCGAGGAGGTGGACCGGATCCTGGCACCTTACGGCGGGATCGGGGCTTATCCGCGCCGGGAGCAGGCATCGGCCCAACGCCTGGATGATGAACTGCGGGTGCTGGGATCGCTGGCGGTAGTCTATCCACTGGTGTTTCTGAGTGTGGCGGCATTCATGGTCAATGCGGTGCTGGCGCGGATCGTCCGCCTCCAGCGGGAGCAGATCGCACAGATGAAGGCGCTGGGGTATTCGTCGTGGCAGGTGGGGGGGCACTATTTGAAATTCGTGATGGTGATTGGCTTGTTAGGGACGGTGATCGGAGCGGTGGCGGGGCGTTATCTGGGAGGCTATCTGCTGACGATGTATGATTCTATTTTCGGGTTTCCGAACCTGGACTTCCGGATGGACTACAGCGCGTTGGGGCTGGCGCTGCTGGTCTGCGTGGGGGCTTCCGCAGCCGGGGTGATGACGGTGGTCTGGCAGGCGGTGAAGCTGCCGCCGGCCGAGGCGATGCGGCCGGAGCCACCGGCGGATTTCAGGCCGTCGTTGTTCGAGCGGATCGGCTTGACCAAGCTGTTGACGCCGACGATGCGGATGGCGTTGCGCAACATCGAACGGCGGCCGTGGCAGTCGGTGTTTACCTGTTGCGGGTTGGCGTTGGCCACCGGTCTGATGGTGCTCCCGGGGGCGATGAGCGACAGCATCGACTACCTGCTGACCTTTCAGTGGAACCGCCAGCAGCGGCAGGACGCGATGGTGTTCCTAACCGAGCCTGGATCGCCCGCCGGGTTTCACGATCTGGAGCACCTGCCGGGGGTGATCCGTGCCGAGCCCTTGCGCAGCGTGCCGGCCCGGCTGCGGTTCGGTCATCGCTCGCGCAAGCTCGCGGTCACTGGCTTGGAACAGGGGGCTTATTTGAACCGCCTGTTGGATGCGGCTGACAATGTGATCGAAATGCCGCAAGAAGGGCTGGTGATGTCCGAGAAACTGGCGGAAGTCCTCGGGGCAAGGATCGGCGACACCGTGCAGGTGGAGGTGATGGAGGGCCGGCGGCCGGTGCTGCAGGTGCCGCTGCGGGGGCTGGTGCAGGACTTCGCCGGGGTGGCGGCCTACATGGATATCACCGCGTTGCGGCGGCTGCTCAAGGAGGGGGAGACCATCAACGGGGCCTACCTAACAGCCGATCATGCCCGCTGGAATGACTTCATGCGGGGGATCAAGGACACTCCGCGCTCGGCAGGGGTGATGGTCAAGCGCGACCAGTTGGCCGCGTTTCGCGAGACCACCGCCAAGAGCATCGGGATGATCCGCAGCTTGTATTTCGTGCTGGCGGTAATTGTGGCGTTCGGGGTGGTGTACAACAGCGCGCGGATCGCGCTTTCCGAGCGGAGCCGGGAGCTGGCCACGCTGCGGGTGGTGGGGTTCAGCTTGAACGAGGTGCGCGCGGTGTTGATCGGCGAACTGGCGGTGCTGGTGCTGGTCGCGCTGCCGGCGGGATTGTGGTTCGGACGTGGACTGGCGGTTTTCATCATGTCCTCCTTCAGCACGGAAACCGTGCGGATGCCGATCCAGATCAATTCCTCCACCTATTCGCTGGCAGTCACGGTGGTGCTCGCCGCCGCAGTGTCGTCGTTTGCGCTGGTGAGCCGGATGGTCGCAAAATTGGATTTGGTGGGCGTGTTGAAGGCACGGGATTGAGCATTCCACAGGCTTTGAGATTCTGAAAATCAGTGGGCTTCAGTGGATCAGTGGCATCGACGGTCATAGACCGCCGCTACAACGCATCTCAGGCCCCTCACTCTTTCAGGTCGGCACGTTCGTAAAGCGCGGCGAGCGGCAGACTGACGTCGATTTCCGGGAGCTGGATGACGGCATCCAGACCGGAGTAGTATTCGCTGGCGAAGCCACCCTCGGACTTGCGGCGGAGGACGGTGACCACAGCGGTGTCGGTCTCGACAAAAACCAGGACCTTCAACGACGGAATGGTTAGATAGGCATCGCGTTTTTCTCCCAGATCCGTGCGGCGGGTGGATTCGCTGAGGACTTCAATGATGATGACTGGCTGCTCCTGGAAATGGTCGGCGAGCGGATTGGGATGGCAGACGACCATCGCATCGGGATAGTAAAAGCGGGTGTGGTCGGGAAACTCAATGCGGACCTTGGTGTCACTGTTGAAGGGCTGGCAGGATTTTCCGCGAAGCATGCCGAACAACAGTCCCAAGGCATTGACGGCAATCAGATTGTGCCGGTTGGTGGCCCCGGCCATGGCATGGATGGTGCCGCCGAGGTATTCGCGTTTGATGTCGCTGAGTTCCTCACCGGTGAGATATTCGGCGATGGAGAGGAGTTCCGGCTGTTTGACTGCGGTCACGGGTGGAAATATAGCGGAGGGGGTCGGGTTGGCAAGGCATTTCATCTGCTTTCCGCTGGCGCACAACAGGCTGGAAGGCTGTCCCTCCGGTGGCCAGTTGACTTCTTTCCCGCAAGTTCTTGAATGCTGGCGGCGGCTCGTCTAGGCTCCTGCCGCACCGATGTCCGATTCCGCCCATCCCGCCACCCCTGTCCCGACCACCGCACCGTGGGAGGTTCGCCGCCGTCCGGGGAGTCGGCATTTGCTCCGGCGCGGGCTCACCCTGCTGGTGGTGACCGCGTTGCTGGGGCTGGTGGTTTGGGGGTTCTGGCCCAAGCCGGTGCTGGTGGAAACGGCGGTCGTTGCCCGTGGTCCGCTGACCGTCCGGGTTTCCGAAGAAGGCAAGACCCGCATCCGCAACCGCTACGTGGTTGCGGCCAGTGTGGCGGGCCGGATGCGGCGGGTGCCGCTCAAGGCGGGCGATGAGGTCACGGCAGGCGAAACCCTGCTGGTGGTCATTGAGCCGGCGGCGGCACCGTTGCTGGACGATCGCTCCCGCGAACAGGCGGTGGCCGCAGTGGCCATGAACGAGGCGGCAGGCAAGCAGGCCTCCGAGGCGCTGGCGGCCGCCCAAGCGGCCCTTGAACTCGCTGAGGCCGACCGCGAACGGGTGCGTTCCGTACAACGCACCGGCACGGTTTCGCAGGCGGATCGGGATCGGGTCGAGGGTGAGGCGGCGATCAAGGCGGCAGAGGTCAGGGCGCTCGAATTCTCAATCCAAGTCAATGAATTCCGGCTGGCGCAGGCACGGGCGGTGCTGGCGCGGGGGAGTGGCAGTGCGGCGGGCGAGCTGGTGGAAATCCGCTCGCCGGTATCCGGCCGGGTGCTCAAGGTGATCCAGGAAAGTGAGATGGTGGTGATTCCGGGCCAGCCGATCCTCGAAGTGGGCGATCCGGCGGACCTCGAGATCGAGGCGGAAATTCTCTCCAGGGATGCGGTGACCATCCATCCGGGCGACTCCGTGGATATCGAGCAATGGGGCGGAGAGGCTCCACTGAAAGGCCGGGTCCGCAGGGTGGAACCCGCCGCGTTCACCAAGATCTCCGCGCTGGGAGTGGAGGAACAGCGGGTGATCGTGCTGTGTGATCTGATCGATCCGCCGGAAGCCGCACGGCGGCTGGGCGACCGCTACCGGGTGGAGGCGCGGGTCGCCGTGTGGCATGCGGACGATGTGCTGTTGGCACCAGCGGGAGCCTTGTTCCGCGAGGGGAATTTGTGGCGGACCTTTGTCTTTCAGGATGGGCGGGCGACCGCCCGCACCGTGACCGCCGGCCACTCGGACGGCAATCTAACCGAGATTGCCAGCGGCCTCGCCGAGGGCGACGAACTGCTGCTGCACCCGCCGGACACGGTGAGCGACGGCACGGCCGTGACCCGGGGGCGGTGATGCCAAAAGGGCAGACAGAACCAGTAGGGTAGAGAGCTACGGCGGGGCTTTCGCCAGTCCCGTTGCTCCCCCTCGTCACCCCGGACGTACGGATGGGTTCAGACGTGGTCTCCATAGCCGCCGCCGACCTTGCTGGGCGATGTCCCCACCATCGCCACTTGCGCCCGGTTCTTTTGGCAAGGGGGAAGGTGTCACTTTTCATTTCACAGGCACATCCGATTCGACAAGCCGCTCTAACGCCCGCCAACCCTTGCAAATGGGCCATCCGGGCGAATTCCAGGCCTCTTTCCCTATCCATCGAGACCAAGAGTCCTGGGTCTACGTCTGGTCCTCGCCGACCCCTCCCAAGTTATTCCCGCTCGTGAAGATCATTCTACCTATACCAAGGCATAATGCCTGCCAGAGAAAATGATGATGAGTCGGGTGCGCATGGGAACGCCAATGGGCATGCCTCAAGACCGCCATTCGTTGGCATTTGCTGCTTTTTACACCCAGTTAAGCGCCTGTTAGAGTGTTTTCTGCACTTTCTTCTTGACCAATCCGACAAATCTGCCATTATCCGGGGTTGAGGAGTTTCTCCTTCAATCCGATCCCCCCCCCCCCTCGAATCATGAAAACACTCAGCATTTTGTTATTGGTTGCGACGGCTCTTGGCAGCTCCGCAGTGCCCGTCAACATCACGATCGATAGTGACGGTAATTACCCCCAGAATGATGTCACCAATCCCGACCAGGGCCTGGCCGACCAGGAGTTTTATAAGGCCATCGTTCAAATCGACAAAGGAAGCAAGAACACCAGGATTGCCAACTTCACCTTTCTTCAGGCGATGGTTTCCAATTGGAATACCAACTCTGCCGCAAACAGTCTGCCGGACCCGATTCAGCACGGAGACAAGACCCTCGACGTGACGAATGATCCCGGGACCGGGCCTTCGACATACACCACGCTGGCAGGATTCGAGTATGTGGTGTTCCACTTGGGCGGAATGGGCGGCAGCGGCGGAATGGGCGGCAGCGGCGGAATGGGCGGCAGTAGCGGGAGTGAAGTCGTTCACGGCGATTCTTGCGGCGGGGAGGCGGATGACGGGACCGAGCACGACGAGTCCTGCGGCGGCGGCGGCAGTAGCGGCAGCGGCGGCAGCGGCGGCGGGAGTGATGGCGAGTCCGGGTGGTGGGCGGCGTGGTATCTCGGTGGCGAGGCGTTTACGTTTGGTCTCCCGGTGGTGGGGGATTCCGGCGAGTTGGCCGCGGGCTTTACTTCGGCCAGGTATTTCAATCCGGTTGCGTCCTCCCCGAGCACGGTGCCGGATGGGGGCAGCACCCTGGGGATCCTTGGGCTGTCTGTCCTGGCCTTGTGGCTGGTCCGCAAAGAGAGGGAGGTCCGGAGCCGGGGCACTCGCCGGTTTTCTCCGCTCTCCGCCTGAGCCCGGGGTCTGCGCGGCGGGATTTGAGGTGATCAGGGGCCGCCGCCACGGTGCTGCCTCGGTGGCGCGCGCGATCGCCACTCAAAGCTTATGATGCCAGCAAAGCCAAGGACCAGGCTATGACACCATGGTCCTCGGCGGTCTCGGAATCGACGTCGACGCCTTCAAGAGGTTCGTCACCGATGAAAATCCCTCCTACCCGCAATGCGAGGCCTGGGTTCTCCAGCAATGCGGCGGCTCGCTGGATGCCCAGAAGGTCGCGGAACTCAACGCCTCCATCGCCGGCTACAACCACAGCGACGCTGTCCGCAAGTCCATCCTCGACGCCAATGGCATTCCCGACGAAGGCAAGATCCTCGACGCGATCAATCTCAACAACCTCGACGACTGGCTGTGCTTCCACAAGGAAGTGATTGAGGGCTGAACTTCACCAGCGGTCACATGCTGGCCAGTGATGCCGGGCAGTTGCAGGGATGTGACCGTGTTTATCTCCGCCTCTACATCAAGTATGCCGCCGACTACGACCAAGGCAACTTGAACCACAACGGCGGCAGTTTGGCGGCGGTGGCTGGCACCGAGCGTTGGGCCGGCATGGGATCGGCGGGGATCCGCCCGCGCGGCGACGATCGCTTCAACAGTCGTTTCGAACCGTGGTGCGACTGGCGCAAGCTTCCTCCTCCCGGCTGTCTTTTCCTCTACAGGGGATGGTCCCGCCAACGGCGAGACTGAGTAGCGCTGAGCGGGAATCCGAATGACGAAACGTGCCAAGGAAGGTGTCGGCTTTTTTTCCACCATTTGACGGAAAACGTTACACTATTCCGCTTAAGTGCCGCACGAAAAAACTGCGCATATTTTATTGTTCTCCTATAACACTCATCCTGAGTGATTTGCGTACACAATTTGTAATTATGGCACGTATTTTGCTGCTTAACGCTTTGCACTTTGCTCAATCCCATTGATGGAACACTTTACACGATTCAACGTAAGTTCCGCGTCGACCCATCGATATACTTTGCATATTCTTCTTGCTAATCCATAACACTCATCATGGGTGGGTGACGGGTACCATTTGAATCCTAGCGCGTATTTTGCTTTCCAGCATTTTGCTCAATAGAGCACTTGCAGACAGGCGACGGCCAACAAGCAAAAGAGAACCGCTGGGCACGTGGAATATATAACAAAAACCATCGGAATCCACCCCTTTTCTCCCGATCTCCGAGCCGCTCTTCCGCCCTCATTGGCATCAACCTTGAGAAGCAATTTCCTGGCACAAAGCAAGTGAGTCATCAAACCGACTCGAATTCACACAATCAAACAAGAAAACAAGAAAGGCACCAAGTGATGAAAATCAACAGAATACTGATGTGTATCGCCGTGACAACGGCCTTGACGGTCGTCGGCAAGGCCGGCGGCGGAAACGGATATATGGGAGGCACCGGAGCAACCGAGGCCGCAGGCCCAGGCTCAGGCGGAGGCGGGGGTGGAGGCGGTGGCGAGGAAGGAGGTGAGGAAGGAGGGGCGCGACCAGGCAGTGTGGACGGTCCGCTGAACGATAAGGGTTCGGACCAGGGCGCACTCTACGGCGACCTCTACGCGATCCTCCGATACCAGGGAGGCGAGACCAAGAGAGTACCCAAGGTCTATGCGAACGGAGATCCCGAGTTTGTACAGTTGTCGTGGACCTGCCCCGATGGGGAACATGAGTTCGATGTTTGGCAACAGAAGTGGGACGAGAAGGAAGCAATTGGAGGAGAGCCGATACTGACGGAAGACTTCGTTGCATACAAAGTGGAGGACGAAGAAAATCCCGGTGAGTATGTACCCAACCCCCAATCGGATAACCAATGTGAATGGTACTGCGCCCCGACTCCCAGTCAATGCGTGCAACCGGTGGCCGACTACAAGCGCTGGGGAGATCTGAGCAGCGTAGAGAACGCCGCTACTCATCCCGAACTCGCCAGCGTCGAGTTCAACACGATCCCCTTGGTCATGACCTACGATCCCACCTGGGACCGGACGGAAGCCACCGTCGGCACGGTTGAGGAGCCCACCTATTTTGTTCAGCCGGGAGGAACCTGGACGGATCCCAAGAACGGCGAGGTCACCTACCCGGACGGCGTGTTGTGGACCGACCTGATCAAGGAGGTCTCGTTTGGACGCCTGAACCAGGCGCGCGCCCCCGAGTCCGTTCTTCAGTCGTCCTTCGACGAGGCCATCAGATCCATTAATGATGCCCTGGCGATCTGGGTCGATGCGTCCGGACGCCTGCTGCTCACAAAATTTACCTACTCGGAATACGAGGTATACACCGAGGCCAAGACAGAAACATTCACGTTATGGACAGGCGAGGTTGTGAGTGTTGAAGTCCAGTCGGGCGACCCCTTGATCCTCGGCACCGTCGACAAAGCCATCGATTCCCCGCTGGAGAACATGGCCATCTATCTCAAGCTCATGAGAGATGGCCATCTCGTGACGCCCGGCGATCAGCGCGACACCATTGATCGGTCCGAGCAAGGCGGCATCCCGATCGACCTGATGCTCGGACTCGAGGACGGCCCCTCGACCGCCCTGCGCCCCACGATCGACATCCAGAAGATGCGGGATTCGAATCTCGGCCACCTCGTGGATGTGAACGATGTGACATACTACACCTACTACGAAGTCGTCATGGAGGGCGAAGCGATCGTCGACTACGTCCTCCGCACCACGACCGAGCAACCTTCCGGGACTGACGGCGTGGACTTCCAGACTTGGAACGGCGTCCCCACCACGGACGACCTGCAATACGCAGCGTGGCAACCGGAGGGTGCGGACTTCGAAACCTGCGCCACCGCCCTGAGCGCCGCCGCCGACAAGGGTGGCAAGCTCACGGTCGACCATGTCGTCTACCTCAACTCAATCCTCGGCATCAACAAGGTGGTGGGCACGAGTGAAGACGGCAGCATCGACTATGCGAAGACACCCCTGTATTTCAATTACGGGGGGGCTCCGGCCTACGTGCGCGAAGAGGTAATCAACAGCCGTGTGTATGAGTCCGACGCCGGAGATCCGCTCCCCTTGGCGGTCTGGATACTCGCTCCGCCCCTAGGAGATGGAGGGGATCCCTCTGGTGTGTGGGAGGAAGCGGCGGCGACCATCATGGACTGCGTGGTGTTTCGGGAACTCGGTGTGAACGAACAGCGAATTCCCAATGGACTAACGGCCACGCAAAACATCGCCGGATTCACGCAGGGAGCCGACGACGACCTGAGCATCATCGACTTCGTGCATACCTACCAGGTCCCCGGAAACCGATGAACCCTTGACCTGGAAGATTACGGTTCGCCCCAGATCGGGTTAGTGATCGATGTGCGCAAGGGTGCCGTCTCAGGTGCCCTTGCGTTGCCTCGCCAAGCCCGGGGTGCCCACCGGGTTCCGGGCACCTGAGGTTCCAGCCCCAAGCCAAATCAAACCATGAGCACGTTTCCCTTTCTCCGCTGGATGGCCGGCGCGGCCCTGTGGCCCGTCCTGCTCCAATGCGTTATTGCCGCCGCTCCCGCCTTCACCTACCAGGGTCGGCTCACCGACGGGGGTCTTCCGGCCAACGGTGCCTACGACCTCCGCTTCACCCTCTTCGATGCCTCCGCGGGCGGAACCCAGGTTGGCGCAGAACTCGTGGCGGAGGACTTCCAGGTTGCCAACGGGCTTTTCCAGGTCGAACTGGACTTCGGGTCCGGCGCCTTCCCGGGCGAAGACCGTTGGCTCGAAACCGGCGTCCGCCCTGCCGATAGCGTGGGCGACTATACCCTCCTGGCTCCCCGTCAACCGATTTACCCCGTTCCCTACGCCCTGTTTGCCCTCGATGGCAATCCCGGCCCGCAAGGCCCACAAGGGAAAACAGGGGCAACCGGACCGCAGGGGGAAGAGGGACCTCCAGGGCCTCCAGGTCCGCAGGGCGACATCGGCCCGATTGGACCGGAAGGTCCCCAGGGTGAACCCGGACCTCAAGGGATCCAGGGACTCCAGGGCGACATTGGTCCGCAAGGTCCACAAGGGGAAACCGGGGCAACCGGAC
>JAIPKB010000051.1 GCA_021733795.1 Akkermansiaceae bacterium
CAACCCGGCGTCTGCCCGCTGGGAGTGGGTGGTTCCCGTCACCCAGGCTCGTGGATTTTTCCGGGTGGCCGTCACCATTCCCGTGATGGCGTAGGTACGGCGGCGGTGGTTGGGCATCCAGCCGCCCGGCGGCGTAGGCTTCGAAGGCGCGACGGGTTTCATCGCGGACGCGGCGGGAGACGGCCATTTGCCGGGCTTCGTCGCCGGTGGCGTGGGCCGGGTCGTCGAAGCCCCAGTGGTGCCGGTTCACTTGGCCCGGAAACACGGGGCAGGCCTGGTCGGCGTTGCCGCAGACGGTGATGACGGTCTCCACCACGTCGTCGAGGAACTCGTCGAGGTGCTTTGAGCGGTGGCTGCTGATGTCGATGCCGATTTCCGCCATCGCCGCGATCGCCATCGGGTGGACGTAGCCGGCGGGTTTCGAGCCGGCGCTGGCGACCCGGAAGCCCGGCCCAAGCGCGCGTTGCAGGATGCCTTCGGCGAGGTGGGAACGGCAACTGTTGCCGGTGCATAGGATGAGGACGACGGGTGGTTTCACGGGGATTGGGCTGCGGGGTGGAAAATGCGGCGGAGGAAAAACGCGACGTGGACCAGGCCGATCAATGCCGGCACCTCGATCAGCGGCCCGACCACCGCCGCGAACGCCACCCCCGAATCCAGACCGAAGATGGCGATGGCCACGGCGATCGCCAGTTCGAAATTGTTGCCGGCGGAAGTGAAGGCCACACTCGCCGTCCGCGGATAGTCCGCCCCCAGCCGGGCGGCGCTCACAAAGCTCACCAGAAACATCACGGCGAAATAGATCACCAGTGGAATGGCGATGCGCAGCACATCGAGCGGCAACCGCACGATGGCATCGCCCTTGTAGGTGAACATCACCACGATGGTGAACAACAAGGCGACCAGCGTGAGCGGTGAGATCCGGGGGATGAACACCGTCTCATACCACTGTTCGCCCTTGACTCGTTCCAGCAGGATCCGGCTGAGCGCTCCAGCGGCGAACGGGATGCCCAGATAGATCATCACACTCAGAAACACCTCCATCATCGAGATCGGCACAATCACCCCCTTGAGCCCCACGTAGGGCGGCAACACGGTGATGAAGAACCATGCGTAGGCACTGTAGAAAAGGATCTGGGCGATGCTGTTGAGGGCCACCAGCCCGGCGGCGTATTCGGGACTGCCTTCGGCGAGATCGTTCCAAACCAACACCATGGCGATGCAGCGCGCCAGCCCCACCAGAATCAGCCCCACCATGTAATCCGGCTGGTCGCGCAGGAAAATCACCGCCAGCGCCCACATCAGGACCGGGCCTATCAGCCAGTTCTGAATCAATGACAAACCGAGCAGACGGGGGTTGCGAAAGATCGCGGGCAATTCGCGGTAGCGCACCTTGGCCAGCGGAGGATACATCATCACGATCAAACCCAGCGCCAGCGGCAGATTGGTGGTACCCACCGTCAGCGGGGCGAAAAACGCGGCGGGATCGGGAATGGCGAAGTTCCCTAACAAAATTCCCAGCCCCATGGCGGCGAAAATCCATACTGTTAGGTAACGGTCGACGAATGACAGGTTGCGGGCGACGTGGTCGGACATGAAAAGGTGGTGGTTGGTTGGAGTGGTGGTTAGTTGACAAGACGGACCGGGCCCGGACAGCAGCTTGACGCCCGGCGGCACAGACGTTGTTCGGCCCGGAGGGTGTCGGCAGGGGCGGGAAGGGGGTCGCCGAGGTGGCGGAGCACGGACCGGAACAGCGGCAGGTGGCTGCGGTCGATTCGGAAATAGGTCCACTTGCCGCAGGTCTCGCTTTCCAGCAGACCGGCCTTGCGGATGATCTGGACATGGCTGGAGACCGATGATTGGGGCATCTCCAGAATATCCGCCAGCTCGCAAACACACATCGCCCGGTCCATCACCAGACGGATGATCCGCCAGCGCGTCTCATCAGCCAAGGCACGGAAAAATTCAACGGGTTTGGTCATGACGGGAAACATCGTAATGACGAAACCCGGACTGTCCAGCCGTCTTTTTGATTTTTCCAAAGATCGCGCCGCGCTGGCACTGGGTCGGGTCGGCAAGCGATCCAAGTGACTGAGGTCGGTCGGATCGGGTAGAATCACCGGGTGTTGGATTTGAAAAAGCAGAGCGATGTCTCCTTAATGTCAATAAAACTTAAAAATAAACACAATTTATGGAGATTTTGCGTGCCAGAATCCCAAAAATATCCGAGACTGCGGGCGGGAGCCGGCGGCGGATGCCTGAGGTTTCCCCCCAGCGCCACTTTTCCATGTCCACTTTCTCCATTCAGATTCTGCATCACGAACGCCTTCCGAAGTCGGGAATGTTGGTGATTCCCGGGCGGCTAGATTTCTCCCTGCTGCTGCATTTGGAAAAGCTGTTTGCGGAGCGGCGGGTGACCTGGTTGGTGGAGGAGCACGCCCATTATGACCCGGCGGTGCGGGGGTTTCTGGAGCAGTCGAGTTCCGGGGCCGCCTATTCGTGCAAGGATGCGGCTCCCAAGGAGGCGGGCAGGCAGCTGGAGGAATTTCTGGTGGACGGTGGGGTGTTGATCCACGTGCCGGGCCGGGTGAATGTCCGGAATGGCACCGCGTGCCACATTCCCTCGACCCACCTGAAGGTGCTGTGCTCGTTCGGGCTGCCGATCCTGCCGGTGGCCTTGGACATGCCCGGGAGCTCGGCCTTGAGTGTGGAGCGCACCTCGACGCTGCCCTACGCGGTGATGGTGATCGGCAAGCTGATTCAGGCGCGGGAGGCGAGTCTGCCGGTGTTTCAACAGCAGTTGCTCGAAGCGGCGGAGGAGGCCTATGCCTCCCGCTCCCTGTTCAAGGGGTCGCTGCCGATGGCCCTGCTCGAGGGCTTGCGGAAACACGGTTCCAAGAACCGCATCATCGATGGTGCCGATGACTCCGAAATGACCTATGACCGGGTGCTGGCGGTGGCCCTGGCGTTTTCCCAAGTGATCCGGAAGGAGACCGACAAGCAGCGGGTCGCGATCGTGCTGCCGCCCGGCAAGGCGGGCCTGATCGCCAACCTCGCCGTGATGTTCGCCGGCAAGACCCCGGTCAATCTCAATTTCACGGCCGGGCCCGAGGCGATCAAATCGACCGTTCGCCAATCCGGCGTGGACCGGTTCATCACCGCCGATCCGTTTGTTAGAAAGGTTTCCGGTTTCCCCTGGCCGCCCAACCGGGATCTGATCCTGGTGGAGCGGGAGTTGCCGGGACTGACGAGACAGATCATCAAATGGGCGATCCTCGCCAAGCTGCTGCCGACGAAGGTGCTGGGCTGGTGGTTCGGGTTGAACCGGCGCAAGGGCGACGACGAGGCGCTGCTGCTGTTCACCTCCGGGTCCTCCGGGGAGCCGAAAGGGGTGGTGCTGAGCCATCGCAATCTGTTGGCGAACGTGTGTCAGTTCAGCTCCCGCCTGGAAGTGCCGTTCGGTTCCTCGATCCTCGGTTCGCTGCCGTTGTTCCACTCGTTCGGCAGCACGGTGACGCTTTGGTTCCCGGTCATCGAGGGGCTCAACCTGGTGACGTATCCGAACCCGGTGGACACCCGCCGCAACGCCGAGTTGATCGCACTCCATCAGATCAACATCCTGCTGTCGACGCCGACGTTTCTGCGCGGCTACATGAAGCGGATCGATCCGGCGCAACTGGCGTCGCTCAAGCTGGTGGTGACCGGCGCCGAGAAACTGCCGCGTTCGCTGGCCAAGGCGTTCGAAGACAAGTTC
Organism: Akkermansiaceae bacterium; assembly: GCA_021733795.1. Lineage (GTDB taxonomy): Bacteria > Verrucomicrobiota > Verrucomicrobiia > Verrucomicrobiales > Akkermansiaceae > Luteolibacter. The sequence continues at coordinate 3,755 of JAIPKB010000051.1, forward strand.
CGGATGCTGCCGCAGGAGGGCTACGGTCTAACCGAAACATCGCCGGCCACCAACCTCAACCTTCCCGATCCCGATCCCGAGCATGAATCGATCCTGATTCCCTCGGCGCGCTCCGGGTCGGTGGGGCAGTTGCTGCCGGGGCTGGCGATCCGCCTGACCGATCCGGCCACCGACAAGCTGGTCCCGCTCGACCGCCAGGGGATTATCTGGTTCAAGGGATCCAATATTTTCTCCGGCTACCTGGGCAATCCCCAGAAAACCGCCGAGGTCCTCAAGGAGGGCTGGTTCCGGACCGGTGATGTGGGCCGGATTGACGAGGATGGGTTTTTATATATCGAAGGCCGGATCTCGCGCTTCTCCAAGATCGCCGGTGAAATGGTGCCGCATGAAACGGTGGAGGCCGCGGTCAACAAGGTGCTGGGACTGGATGGCGAGACCGAGCGCCGGGTGGCGGTGGTCGGCGTCCCGGACGAACAGAAGGGCGAGGCGATCGTGCTGCTTTCGACCATCGCCGGGCCGGCGCTGGAGCAGGAATGCATCGACTTGCGCTACCGTTTGCTTGATGAAGGGCTGCCCTCGCTGTGGTGTCCGCGGCAGATTATCTACATGCCGGAGATTCCGGTGCTCGCCTCCGGCAAGCTCGACATCAAGGGCTGCGAGGCCTTTGCCAGACAACAACGCTAGCGAGGCTTCGCCTCAGACCCAAGACGACAAGACCCAAGACGCAAGACGAAGAATTTGACCTGACGACAACACATTCCCGGTTTCAACAACGCTAGCCCGGCGGGCTCGGCCGCAGACAGTTATCTTACCACTTTGACTCATGCCCAACCGTATTGACCTGACATTCGCCCGCTTGCGGGAAACCGGTAGCAAAGCCTTCATTGCCTATGTGGCGGCGGGGGACCCGGATTTCGAGGCCTCGCTGGAGGTATTGGACGCGCTGGCCCGGGCCGGGGCGGATATCATCGAGCTGGGCCTGCCGTTTTCCGATCCACTCGCGGACGGGATTGTCAACCAGATGGCCGCCGACCGGGCGCTCAAGGCGGGCATGACCCTGCCGCGGGTGCTGGAATTGATCCGGCGCTTCCGGCTCGCACATGACACGCCGCTGGTGCTCTTCACCTATCTGAATCCGGTGTTCACCTATGGGTTCGAGGATTTTCACCGGGATGCCGCGGCGGCCGGTGCGGATGGCATCCTGTTGTTGGATCTGCCGCCCGAGGAGGCCGTTTCCAACAGCGAACTGGTCGCCGGCACCGGACTCAAGCGGGTGTGCCTGATCGCTCCCACGACGCCGCCGGAGCGGATGAAACTGCTGGCGGAGTCGGCGGAAGGATTTGTCTATGCCTTGTCGCGCACCGGGGTCACCGGGGCTCATGGCGCGCCTGCGGCGAACATCGCGGAACTGGTGGCGGCGATCCAACAACACACCGCGGTGCCGGTGTGTGTGGGGTTTGGCATCAGCACCCCGGAGCAGGCGGCGATGGTGGCGGCGGTGGCGGACGGTGTGATCGTGGGCTCGGCGATCGTCAAACAGGTCGAGTTGAATCCCACAGCCCCGGCTGCGGCGGTGCTGGAATTCGTCAAGCCATTGATCGCGGCGGTGAAAGGCTCCTGACTCAGCGTTGGACCTCAAAAGAGCCGGGATGGCGAGCAAGCCGGATTCCCGGAAAGGTAGGGCGTGGCGGCCGCGCCGCGCCGTGACTGGCCCCGTGGCCTGGGGGGATCAGGATGAAGCGAATACCATCAAGCTTGACCTTCCACCTATCAAGCTCCCTCCATTCGCACCGCCTTCAGCGGAACCAGTGGGTGTGGCTTTCCAACTTTGGTGAAACTGTGGCGAGTGGGAGGAGAGGGGAAAGGTGCTGGCTCGTTGGCTTCTTCAGGCGCACGCGTTGTGACCAACGCGCCTACGGAAGTGGGTTGCTGAGTTCTGATGGTTGTCAGGAATCCGTCGCGGTCTTCGGCAGTAGTTTGGCGACGACCGCCAGCAGCACAACCACCATCAGCGCGAGGGCGGCCCACAGCCACGGGGAACCGGCGGTGACGCCCCATGACCGGCCCTCGTTTTCCGGGCGCAGGAGTTCCTCGTCGCGGAGGGTGGCTTCGATCTTGCCGGCCGCAAGGAGTTCCTGCCGCACCAGATTCAGGTCGTAACTGGGAGCGGTGGCGCGGGGATTGCCATAGTAGAGGAATACTGGATCGGAAGCCACCAGTTTGGCGGCGAGCACCGGCGCGAGGTAGGTGATGCGGGCCTCGCTGATTTCGATCGGCGGGTTGTCACCGTTGTCGGTTTCCAGGGTGAGGGTTTCTGCCAGCGGCACGCCGGCGATTCCCAGGTGGAAGGTGGAGTCGCCGGACGCTGTGGTTTTGGTCCAGGTGCCCCTGAAGGTCCGGCCGGTCCGTTTCGGATAGGTGGTTGCCGGGTGATCGGTCTTCAAAAACAAGGAGCGGGTGAATACCGGAGTGGGGGAGTTGAGAATCAGTTCGGCGGCTCGTAGGCCGGGCACCGGTTGTTCGACCTTCCAGCGTGAAACCGCAGGCCGCTCCGGATCCGCTTCGAGCAGGGAGATCCCACATTCCAGCGTGCGGACGGTGGAGCGGCTCTCTATCAGATAGGGGAGTTGCCGGCCGTTTTGAATCAGCCGCAGGTCGGCCAGGTCATCCCGCGAGTTCGCGAGTTGGGTGGGTTGCAGTTCGATCGAAAGCGCGCCGGTACCGCTGAAACCGACCGCACAGCGGCGGGTCCACGGAGCTAGGTTGATTGCCGCGCCGATCGGATCGATGCCGGGCAGGGCCTCTGGTTTCAGATAGGTATCCCTGGCCCGCAACTCCCCGGGGAGCAGATGCTGGCCCGGTGCCTTGGCGAGGGCCGCGTGGAGCGGGCCGAGGTCGTAGCGGGGCGGGGTGGCCTGGGGATTGCCCGCCAGCAGGGTCCAATTGCCGGATTTGGCTGCGTAAAACTCCAGCGTGGTTGGAAAACACCGGGCGGCCGCGCCGTTTACTGTTAGACCAGGGCTGTCGCCGTTCTCAATTTCCAGTTTCAGGCGGGCCGTGGCCACCCGGTGGTTCACCGGAATCGACAGTTGCTCGGTGGAGGCTCCGTTTTCGCCGATCACCCGGTAGAGCATGCCGCTGGCCAGGTGGAAGGCATTCTTCCGGCCCTTTGCATCCGTGGCAACCTCGGTCAGGTGATAGCGGCGGCTGAAAACCGGGTCGGATATATTTAACAAAACGGACTCCAGATGAATGTTGGCGTGGCCGAGGTCGATGGTGTGGGTGGCGGTGCGCCCGACTGAGGTTCGGGGCATGACCACGGTTGGAAATGTTTGGGTTGTTAGGTTGTCCGGTACGGCGAGGGCGAGGCCGGCCCCGGTGATGGGAATGGGTTTGCTGCGGGCGTCCGAGACACTCAGCCGCAGATTGCGCCACGGTTTGGAGCTGAGTTCCAGCCGTAGTCGCTCCGTGCCGTTCGGCTGGCGGAAAATGACCTCGTTGGTAGCGATGATCTGCCAGGTTTCGCCATCCGCGGAGGCTTCCACGGTGACGGATTTGATGAACTCCCGGGCGGGTGTGCGCAGGGTGACCGCCTCGATCGGCAGGGCGGTGCCGGTGGCGAACTCGAGCTGGGTGGTGGCCTCGATGTTGGCCGCCGCCTCGATAATCCGGATAGCGGGTGCCTCCACTTCACGAGTGGCGGCGGGCTTGGGGATCGGGTTGTCGAGCAGCCACGGGGATTCCACGCCGTCAGGTGACAGCAGACGCAGGTCGGCCAGGGAGGCTTGGGCCACGTCGAGCGTGGCGGGTGGGAGTTCGAGACGGACCACACCGGGTGATGGGATCGGGACGCTTTGTTCCCATTTCCAGGCGGTGTGACCGGCTTCCGGTGCGGCTGCGGCGAAGGCGGCCAGCCACCAGCCGATGAGGGCGGCGGTTTTCATGAGGGGTTGGAGCGGTTGAAGAATTGTTGATAGAGGAACGAGGCGATGAATGCAATCACCGCGACGCCGATGAGCGCGCCGATGCGGAACACGCTGGCGAGCGAGGACAGGTCGTGGAGGAACAGCTTGAGCAGGGTAATTCCTAACAGTCCGATGGCGGCGTAGCGGGCCGGTCGGGCCTGGTGCCAGATGCCGATGACCAGCAGTCCCAGTGCGAACAAGCCCCAGGCAATGCTATAGGTCATGTCGCGGGCAAGATTCAGACCGCTGCCGAAGTCGATGGTCGGGGCGTCCCTGGGCGTGAAGAAATCAGCGATCTGGAGGTTCAACAAGATGAACAACAGGATTCCGCACAACGCATACAGGACCGCCTTGGGCTTGAAGGGTTGCAGTTGCGGCAGGGGATCGGTCAACCAGCGGGCACCCATGAACAACGCCGCCGCCGCGATGCCGTAGGTGTAGAGATGCCAGTTGAGGATCGGTGTCGCCGAGCGCGGGTAGGCTGCCAGCACCGCCGGATTGAGCGCGAGGCGGACGAATGAAACGGCTAACAAGCCAAGCCCGGTCAGTTGCAGTCCCGGATGCGCCACCCGGCGGAACAGCCACAACAGCAGCGCGCCCTCCAGCGCCCAACCGAGGGTGATCCACTGGCGGTCGAACTGGATGGGGAACACCAGCGTGATGAAGAACAACGCGACGCCGCCGAACCACGCCAGCTTGCTGCGTTTCACCGGGTCCATGTCCCCGACCATCCTCACCACCGCCACCAGCGAGAGCAGGCTGGGGATGGCGAACGCGCAGGGCACCAGGCCCATTCTGCCGGACATTTGCGGATAGGATTGTTGCACCAGGTTGTGCACCAGCAGGAAATACCCGACGCCGGAAACGGCGGCGGTGATCCATGGCAGCACCCGCCCGGCCAAAACCCGGCGGAACACAAAGGGGAAAGCCAGGAACAATAGGTAACATCCGACACTCCACAACAGCGGCACGGTGGGGGCCTCCCGCTGGAAACCCGTGAGGTGCCAGAACACCTGCACCGCGAACATGCCGGCAAAGGCAGTCGGTGCCAGGGCGGACTTGCGGTCGAGCACCCCCAGTCCTAACAATAAAAACACCATCAGCAGGCCCACGCCGAAAACCGGAGAGGGTTGGGCCAGCGGCAGTTGCACGATGGCGAGCATCAACAGGCCGAAGGGCATCACTCCGGCGAGCACCGGCAGTGCGTCGGTCATCAGTTGTTCCGGGTTTGAGGAGGTGCTTTCCCCGGGCAGGCGTGCGGCGACCTGTTTTCCAAGCCAGCGGCCGGCAATGCCGAACAACGCAGTGAAACCGAGGCTGATTCCCAGAAACGGCGCGAGCGAATCCGACGCTGCGGGCACCGAGAACAACCATGCCACGGCGAGCGCGAGCGTGGCGAGCAAGGCACCGAGCACCGGCAGCACCGAGCCCGCGCGAGGCACCAGCACCACCACCAGCAGATTGAGCAGCAGGACGGCCACCCACACCAGCAGCGAGGGTTCCGGCAGTTGAATGATGCAGGCCAGGCCGAGCAACAGCGGGACCACGGCGGCCCATGGCCACAACTGGGATGGAACCGTGGCGTGGCCGAGGGTCGGTGCCCTCCGGGCCAGCACCAGTGGCACCACCGAGTTCACCGCACCAAACACCAGATAGATCACCAGCAGCGGTACCAGATTTCCGCGTTCCAGATAGGCACCGGTCCACAACCCGAGGTGCAGAAAACCCAGCAGGGCATTGATCACCAGAGCCGGAGTCAGACGCGGCCGCAGCCCTGCCAATACCAGCACTGCGGTGGTTTGCACCAGGATATATGCGTAAATCAACGGCAGTTGCCGCGCTACCGGCTCGTAACCTAGCAGCACGAACCCGAACACCCAGCCCACCGTCACCATCGCCATGGCCGCCCCCTCAGGATGCGGACTTTCCCCGTCCCTGCGTTTCTCCAGCCAGGTGGCCGTCACAAACAAAATCTCGAACAGCACCATCACCGCCATCGGCCACAGCACCCTCAAACCTTCCCCATAGCCGCCCTTGGAAAAGTGCGCGTCAAACCAGCCGGCCTGCAACACCACCGTGCCGACCACCGCGGCCGTGACCAGAAACCGCCAGTTGCGATGCCGCGACACCGCGATCAATCCCGCTACTAACAACGCGATGTAGGCGGACAGGATCAGCAGCTCGTCCTTGCCCGTGCTGACCAGCACCGGGGTCAGGAATCCGCCCACCATGCCCAGCCCGGCCACCACCAGCGCATTGAGCCGCACTGCGATCAGAAAGGCGGTGACCGTCACCAGCACCATCAGCGCGAAGGTCCCCGCCTGATTGAAGAAACCGTAGCGTTCATACGCCGCAAACGTGACTCCGTAGAGCACCAGCACTGCGGTGGCGCACAGCGAATGGGACAACGGTGTGTGCGTCCCCCGCCGGTGCAGCGCAAGGCCTCCCACCATCAACCCTATTCCCGTCACAAAGCCCATCGCGATCCTCATCGCAGGCGGGATCAGGTTGTTGTCAAAGGCATACTTCACGAAAAAGATGATGCCGAAGAACAACGCCACGCCACCGAGCCAGGCAAACAGCTTCACCCCCATGAACTGCTCCAGATTGAGAGGCGGCTTGGGCTGCTCCAGCGCAGCAGGTTGGGAAACCGGTTCCTCCACCAGTGGGGTGAGGGATGTACGCAGGGTCGTCGGCTGCGGGCCGTCCTCCAAAATAGACCGGCCACCCTCGGCCGCGGGGCGGGCGGGCAGCGGTGGCGGGGTTTCGAAGGTGGCGCTGGGAGGCGTCTCCGCAGCGACTGGTGCGGGTTCGGGTGCGGGTGGCGCGGCGGTTTCGGGGGCGGGTGGCACTGGCAGCGAGTCCTTCAGCCGCCGGACCTCCCTGATGACCCGTTCGAACTGCGGTTGGAGCGCCGCCATCTGGGCTTCTACCCGCTCACACCGCCGCCGGGCTTCGGCCGCCTTCTGGATCGCTATGATGGGTGCAATGATGAGCCAGAGAACCAGCAGGAAGAGAATGACACCGATGAGTTCCATGGTTTTAGTGGGTTGTTGATGGAAGAGTGTCCGATGGCCGCCGTTTGGACAAGACAAATCCCACGAGTTCTCTTTGACCTCCCGAAAAATCCGGATATGCTCGCCGCCGCCCCATGAACGAGTCTATCGGATCCATCCAAACAGCCGCCCTCGCCCAAATCGCCGCCGCCACCGACGTGCGCACGCTCGATGACGCCCGCGTCGCCGTGCTCGGCAAAAAAGGCACCCTCTCGCTGGCCGCCGCCGGCATCAAGGAGGTGCCGCCGCAGGAGAAGGCGGCCTTCGGCCAGTTGCTCAATGCCGCCCGCACCGCGATCACCGCCGCCTTGGCCGAAAAACAAGCGGCGCTGCGCGAACAAGCCGACCGCGCCGCCCTGGCCGGGATCGACCTCACGCTGCCAGCCCGCAGGGTGCCGGTTGGCAGCCTGCATCCGCTCACCCTGATCCGCGACCAGGCGATCGGCATCCTGCGCCGGATGGGCTTCGCACTGGCCGATGGCCCGGAAATCGAGGACGAATTCCACTGTTTCGACGCCCTCAACACGCCTGCCGACCACCCGGCCCGTAACGAAAAGGACACCTTTTATTTCGACTCCGGCAAGCTGCTGCGCACCCACACCTCCAGCGTCCAGATCCGGACCATGGAAAGCCAGCCGCCGCCGCTCCGGATCATCGCCCCGGGCTCGGCCTACCGCCGGGACGAGATCGACGCCACCCACCTCTCGGCGTTCAATCAGCTCGAAGGGCTCTACGTGGACCGCGAGGTTTCGCTGCCCGACCTCAAGGGCACGCTCGAATACTTCTTCCGTGAAATGTTCGGCACCAGCACCGAAGTCCGCTTCCGCCCGCATTTCTTCCCGTTCACCGAGCCGAGTTTCGAAATCGATGTAAAACTCCAGATCAAGGGTCAGACCCCGCGCTGGATCGAGGTCGCCGGCTGCGGGATGGTCGATCCCGCCGTCTTCGAGTCGCTGAGCCAGTCCCGCAAGGATCAGGCCTATGATCCGGAGCAGGTCACCGGTTTTGCCTTCGGCATGGGGCTCGATCGTCTGGCAATGATCCGCTGGGGGATCAAGGACATCCGGCTGCTCATCGAAAACGATGTCCGCTTCCTCAAGCAATTCGCGTGAGGGATGTTGAACCGCCAAGACGCCAAGAACGCCAAGGTTTAAGATTTACTGATCAAGACGACAGATATGATCGCCGCTGAAATTGTGGGTTCCACGCGTAAGCTCTCCCTAAGAGCCTGCGGCCCTCTCACCCCGAACGACATCCTATTCCTCAACCAATTCCAAACATCCTAATTTTTCTGCCTTGGCGCACTTGGCGTCTTGGCGGTTTTAAACTCCTCTTTCCCATGAATATCTCACTCAACTGGCTATCCACCCACCTTGACCTCTCCGGCAAATCCATCCCGGAACTCGACGACCTCCTCACCTTTGCCGGAGTCGAGGTCGAGGGGATCGTCACCAAGGGCATTTCCACCGACAAAATCGTCGTCGCGAAAATCATCGAAGCGGTGCAACACCCGAACGCGGACCGGCTCAAGGTCACCCAGGTGGACGCCGGCGAAGGCACCCTCCGCCAGATCGTCTGCGGCGCGCAAAACTATCAGGTGGGCGACAAGGTGCCCTGTGCCCTGCCCGGCGCCGCGCTGCCCGGAGGATTCACCATCGGCGAAGCCGTGATGCGCAAGGTCGAGTCCCGCGGGATGCTCTGTGCCAGCAGCGAGATCGGGTTGCCGCCGGGTGAGGACGGCCTGCTGATCCTGCCGGCCGATGCCGAGATCGGGAAACCGGTTAGGGAAATGTTCGAGTCCGATGTGCTGCTGGAGCTGGAAGTCACCCCGAACCGGCCCGACCTGCTGAGCCACCGCGGCATGGCCCGCGAACTGGCCACCCTGCTCAAAACACCGCTGCGCCCGCTGGAAATACCGGCGCGCGCAACGGCCCCAGCGGCTGGTGGCGACGTCCGCGTCGACGCCCCCGCCGCCTGCCCGCTCTACACCGTCGTCCGGATCAGCGGCGTCACGGTCAAGGACAGTCCGCCCTGGCTCCAACAACGGCTCGAAGCCATCGGCCTGCGCCCGATCAACAATATCGTGGACGTCAGCAATTTCATCCTTCACGAACTCGGCCAGCCGCTCCACGCGTTCGACGCCGCGAAGCTCGCCGGCGGCATTGTCGTCCGCCACGCCGCGGACGGCGAAACCTTCACCGCGCTCGATGAGTCAACCCACATTCTAACCACTGATGATCTGCTCATTGCCGATGAAAACGGTGCGGCCCTCGCGCTTGGCGGCGTGATGGGCGGGCTGGACAGCGGGGTCACGGCATCGACCACGGATATTTTGTTGGAATCCGCCTGGTTCACCCCACCGGGCATCCGGCGCACGTCGCGCCGCACCGCGCTGTCCTCGGATTCCTCCTACCGGTTCGAGCGCGGCGTGGATCCGGAAGGCGTTCTGGCCGCCTCCCATCTGGCCGTCAAACTCATCCTCGCCACCGCCGGCGGCAGCGCGGAGGAAACCACGCTGGTGGCCGGTCAAGCGCCGGTGCTCACCCGGCCCGTGACCCTCGATCAAGCAAAGCTCGACCAACTGATGGGCGGCTCGATTTCCCTAACCGACGCCGGGGCCATCCTCACCCGCCTCGGCCTCACCAAGCTGGCGGTCGCCACCTGGCAGGTGCCGTCGTTCCGTGCCGACCTCCAGCGCCACATCGACCTGGTGGAGGAAGTCGCCCGGGTTCACGGACTCGACCAGGTGCCTTCGCGTTTTCAGGCCACCTTCGTGCCGGCCAGTCCGGTGGATGCGGCCTACGATGCGGACATGGTGCTGCGCCGCCGCCTGGCCGCGCTGGGTCTCCACGAATGCCAGACGATCAAGCTCATTGCGGACGGCCAGTTGGGCGACGCCCTGCCGCTGCGCCCGCTGCAGGACGGCGACCTGATCCGGGTGAAGCTGCCGCTCAGCGAGGACCACGCGGTGATGCGCCCGAGCATTGTTCCCGGGTTGGTCGCCTCGGCGGTTAGAAACGTCCACCAGCAGGCGAAATCCCTGCGTTTTTTCGAAATGGGCCGGGTGTTCCGCAATGCCGGTGGTGGCAAGGCCCGCGATCAGGAGAGCGAGACACTCGCGCTGCTGCTCTCCGGTCCTACCGGGCCCGCCGGTTGGGCCGCCACCGGGCGCACGACGGATCTGTACGACCTGAAAGGCGTGCTGATCTCTTTGTTAGGTGGCCGCGAGATCCAATTGTCCCCCCGCGAGCGGGACGGATTCGTGCTGGCTGCGGATATCAAGTCCGGCGAGCAGAATATCGGCGTCTTCGCCCGTCTGGCGCCCTCCCGCGAACGCGAGTTGGACCTCGGCCACCCGGTTTACGTGGCCGAGCTGGATCTGGCGAAACTGCGTAAGCTGTTAGGAAGCATTGACCATGTCACCGATCTTCCGCAATTCCCCGGTTCCACGCGCGACGCCGCGATGGAATTGCCGGTGGGCACCCCCAACGCGGACATCGAGGCCGTCATCCGCAAGTGTGCGGAACCGCTGCTGGTGTCTGCCGAATGCTTCGATCTTTTCACTGACCCCACCGGTGTCAAACTTTCCGCCGACCGCAAGTCGGTGGCCTATCGCTTCTACTACCGCGCCAGCGACCGCACGCTCACCACCGAGCAGGTGGATGCCGCTCACCGCAAGGTGTTGGACACCCTGGTGGCCAAACTCGGCGTGAAATTCCGCTGATCGATGCCGTTTCAAGCATCCTCATCGTCCTGGGCCACGAGGCCTTCCGCGGATTCTTGTTTGAGGCGGAGTTGTCCGCAGGCGGCGTCGATATCGTGGCCTTTTTCGAAGCGCAGGGTGGCGGTGACCCCGGCCTGTTGGAGGATTCGCTGGAATGCGGTGCAGTGTTTTTCCGGCGGGCGTTTCCACTCCAGTCCGGCCACCGTGTTATATGGAATTAGATTGACTTTTGCGTGGAGCCGCCGGGCATGGCGGGCGAGCAGGGCGGCCTGTTCCAGCGCATCGTTGATGCCGGCGATGAGGATGTATTCGAGGGTCAGCTTTTGGTTTTTGCGGGAGTTCCAGTAGTCGAGCGCATCGAACAAATCCTTGAGCGGCCACTTGCGGTTGACCGGCATGATCTGTTCGCGGACCTCGTCGGTGGCGCCGTGCAGCGAAATGGCCAGGCGGATCTGCTGGGGGTGCTCGGCGAGTCGGCGGATCTGCGGGACCAGACCGGAGGTGGAGATGGTCAGGTGGCGGGCGCCGAGCTGGAGGGTTTGCGGGCCGGTGATGAGGTCGATGGAGGCCAACAGGTTGTCCAGATTGGCGAGGGGCTCGCCCATGCCCATGAACACCAGATTGTCCACCCGTACGGCGGCCAGGCGCTCGGCGGAGAGGATCTGGTCGGTGATCTCGGCGGGGTCGAGGTTGCGGGTGAAACCGGCCAGCCCGGAAGCACAGAACCGGCAGCCATAGGCGCAGCCGACCTGGGAGGAGACGCACAGGGTGTGGCGGTCCGATGGCTCGCCATACAACGCCGGAGAGGCAGGAATCAGGACGCTTTCAACATAGCGTCCGTCGTGCAGCCGGAACAGGAACTTGCGGGTGGTGTCCTGCGCTCCCTGGGTTTGGCTATGGACGAGGGCACCCACCCGGAACGCCGCGGCCAATTCGTCCCGCATGGCTGCCGACAGGTTGGTCATTTGTTCCCAGGCGGTGGCTTTCTTGCGCCATATCCAGTCGAGGATCTGCCCGGCCCGGAACGCGGGATGGCCCCGGGACTCGAGCCATTGGGCGAGGGCGGCGGGCGGGAGTCCGGTGAGGGCGGGCGGCGGCATCGCAGAGAACGTGGGGAGTGAGGCAGGGGTCATCGGCTGAGCAGCCAGGCGATGTGCGGGGTGTAAAGATCCGGCTCTAACAGGAAGGAGTCGTGACCTTTGTCCGAATGGACGGTGATGTGCATGGAATCCACTCCGGCGGATTCGAGGTGTCTCATGAGTTCCGCTTGTTCTTCCGGGTAGAGGCAGAAGTCGGAGTCGATGGAAAACACCAGCCAGCGCTGGCCGGCCTCGCGGGAGCGGGCGAAAAGGTCGTGGGGGGAATCGGCGTCGCCCTCGAGGGTGCCGTCGAAACGGGACCACATGTCGATGATGCGCAGATAGGTGTTGGCGTCGAAGCGGCGCACGAATTTTTTCCCCTGGTGGAGCATGTAGCTTTGGAATTGGTCGCGCACGCGATACCAGGCGAGCACGTCATCGGGTTGGATCACGTCCTGCCGCGCCCGGTTTTCGATGGCGTCGAGGTGGACGAAGGTCTTGTGGGAGATCATCCGGGCCAGCGCCAGGCCGTAGAGTGGGGCCGGGCCGTCGTAGTAGTCGCCGCCGTTGAAATGGGGGTCGTTTTCGATTGCGAGGATTTGTTCGAAGAGGATCAGCCGGTTGAGCACGGTGGTTTTGAAGCCTGCGGCGATGGAGATCACATTGCGCACGCGCTGGGGAAAGCGGGTGGCGAAGGTCAGGCCCACAAGACCTCCCACGGAGGGGCCCACCAAGGCCTGGAGTTGGTCGATGCCGAGCCGGTCCAGCAGGCGGGCGAAGACCTCGGCTTGGTCGGCGGCGGTGACCGATGGGAAGGCGGAGCCCCAGGGGTTGCCGGACTCCGGGTTGATGGAGGTCGGGCCGGTGCTGCCATAGCAGCCGCCCAGGTAGTTGGCGCAAATCACGAAAAACCGCCGGGTGTCAATCGCCTTGCCGGGTCCGATGAGGGTGTCCCACCAGCCGTCGTGCATCTCCGGTTGCCAGAAATCGTCGACCCCGGGAATTGCGGGGTTGTGTCCTGCAAGGTGCTGCGAACCGGATAACGCGTGCATCACCAGCACGACATTGGAGCGGTCGGCGTTCAACTCGCCCCAGGTTTCATAGGCGAGGGTGACGTCGGGCAAGATCCCACCTTCGCGCAGGCTCAAGGGAGCGTCGGGGGTGGCGATTTGCTGAAATTGGGTGTGGATGCGTGTGGACACGCCCGAGGCTACATCCCTCCCGCGAGGCTGGCAAGCGCGGGAAATCGCAGAATCCGCGCGGGCTTTCTTACGGAGCGCTGGCTTCAGCCGGCGTGTGCAAGCGGGAGCATGGAGCCGTTGATGCGTGAACTCCGACAGATGAACCCACCCTCACTCTGGTTTCATTTTTTCGCCGCCTTTTCCCGGGGTTTTTTCGCGGCGAGTGGCCAGGCCGGGTCTGCGGTGCGCTCCGAGCGCATCAGGGATTCGGCCTTCTTGACGAGGTCGGGGTGTTCGGCTGCGAGGTCCTTGGTTTCACCGACATCGGTCTTGAGGTTGTAGAGTTCGATGGGGCGGGAGGGGGCATTGCGGACGGCCTTCCAATCGTCCCAGCGGACGGCCTGGATCGCGTGACCCTCGTGGAGTTCCCAGTAGAAGCAATGATCAGCTGCTGGCCGTAGCTTCCACAATCGCCCTGGGCCAGGTCGTCACTGAGGATGAAGATGAGGTTGGGGGTTGGGAGGGAGATGATGGCTGCGGACGGCTCCGGCCGCCTTGCACGAACTCGTCGCGGCTGAGAAAGCCGTCGCCGTTGGAATCGAATTGGACAAACCGCTTTGGTGCTGCCTCTGGGTCGGGCTGGCCGGTCATGAACTCCGCCCGGTCGAGTTTGCCGTCGTTGTTCTTGTCGCGTCGCTCGAACATGGCGGTGCGGTCGCGCGCGGGTTGGGCCGCATTGGGTTGGGGCCGGGGCTTGGCTTGATTGGCAACCCGCAACTGGGGTTTGGCCTCCGGTTGTTTCGCCAGCACTGCCCGCAGCCGGGCGACGATCTCCGGTTGATCCTTGGCGAGGTTCCTGGTTTCGTTAGGGTCGGTGGCGTAATCGTAAAGCTCGAGGATGGCGGTGTCCGCCGGAGCCCCGGCCTTTTTCCACTCGACCAGGCGGTAGCGGTCGGTGCGCACCGCGCGGCCCAAAAGTGCGCCCATGCCCTTTGGGGTTCTCGGATAGACGTGGAAGACCGCATCCTTGGTGGGAGTGGCCGGATCTTTCACGCAGGTGGCGAAACTCCTGCCGTCCAACCCTGCGGGCACCGGCAGCCCGGCCAGTTCACAGAGAGTCGGATAGATGTCCGCCGTTTCGATCAGCGAGCGGCTGCGGCTGCCGCCTTTGGCTGCGGCTGGCGCGCTGACAATCACCGGAATCCGGTTGGCTTGCTCGTAGTTGGTGTGCTTGCACCACATGCCGTGGTCGCCGAGGTGCCAGCCGTGGTCGCCCCACAGGATGATGATGGTGTTGGTGGTGAGTTCGAGCCGGTCGAGCGCCGCAAGCACGCGGCCGAGTTGGGCGTCCATGTAGCTGACGGCGGCGTGATAGCCGTGAATGAGTTCGCACTGTTGTTCGGGGGTGAGCGGACCGGTGCCGGGGATGTCGCTGTAGTTGCGCAGCTCGCCCCAGTTGGTGGGGGCGAAGTCGGGGGCGCCCACCGGGGGCGTTTGGAGCGGGTCCGGCTGGAACGATGAGCGTTGGTAAAGATCCCAGTATTTTTTGGGGGCGACGAACGGCAGGTGCGGCTTGAGGAAGCCCACGGCGAGGAACCACGGTTGGGTGGGTTGGTCCTTGGCCGCCTGCAGGCGGCGGATCGCTTCATCGGCGATCATGCCGTCGCCGTAGGTGGAATCGGGAACGTCGGCGGCTTCCACGGCGGCGCCGCGGGGCAGGGTCCGGGCTCCCGGTTTGTTCTGGAACATGGCCTCCTCGCGGGTGCCGGCAGATGGGCGGTTCTCCGGCAGTGCGTAGCCGCCGCCCTGGCCGGCCTGGGGCTTCCAATGCGGCACGCTCCAGGAGGCGGCATCCTCATGGTTGCCGTGGCCGACGTGAAAGATCTTGCCCATCGCCTCGGCGCGGTAGCCGTGCTTGATGAAATATTGTGACAGGGTGACCGCATCCGGCACCGACTTGCGGAAATTCGTGCCGAGGTCGTAGATCCCCAACGTGGTCGGGCGTTTCCCGGTCATCAGGGTGTTGCGCGATGGCGCGCACACCGCCTGGTTGCAGTAGGCCCGCTCGAACAAGACGCCCCGGGCAGCGAGACCATCGATCGCGGGCGACTTGAGCTTGGGGTCGCCATAACATCCTAACAAAGGTTTGAGGTCGTCCACACAGACCAGCAGGACGTTTGGCCGCGGGGCCGGGGCGGCGTGGATGGATGCCGCGAGGCACAACGGGACAAGGGTGATGGCCAAGGACGGCAGTTGCATAGCGCCGATACGTCGCCGGTCGGGGCGGGTCTTTCGGAGGAATTCGGTGGATGGCCGGCAGCCAAGGATCGAGGTCCGCCACCTTGCCACGGGCCTCAGGACTCGGTTCGAGCCCCCAGGGGTCGTGGAGAAACGGCATTCGTGCAAAAATACGCAGTCGTGATGCCGTTTGATTTGCGAAGCGGTTGGGGGAGTTGGTGGGTCATGGGTGCCTCATTGTCAATCGTGGACAGTAAGGTCCACGCTCCTTATTTGCGGGCACCGCCAGGCACCATAAGGAGCCGGCACATTCCTGTGCCGGAGGTGGAAGCGCGGACCATGCTACACGCCTTAGGCTCCACCCATGGACTTTCCTTCCGCCCGACGACAATAAGGTCGTCGCTCCTTATGGGCGCACCGTGGCATTCACCTCGCGGCGATGACCTCGACGGTGAGGCCTTTGAGGTAGCTGGTTTCCGGGATGGAAATGAGGATCGGGTGGTCCTGGCGCTGGGTGTGTTCGGCGACGAGGCGGAGGGATTTTTTGGCATCGACGGAGGCATCGACGAGGTTGCTCTGGAACAACTCGCGGGACGCGTGGTGGGAGCAGCAGAAGGTGGAGAGGATGCCTTCCTTGTCTAACAGCTTGAGGGAGCGCAGGTGGATTTCCTTGTAGCCGCGCATGGCATCGCTGAGGGTTTTCTTGTTGCGGGTGAAGCTGGGCGGATCGAGAATGATGAGATCGTAGTCGGGTTTGGCGTGTTTGAGGAAATCGAAGACGTTGTGCTCGATGACGTCGAGAGTGAGGCCGTTGAGTTCGGCGTTGCGGCGGGCGGCGTCGCAGGCGGTGGGGGAGACGTCCACGGCGGTGACCTGGGTGGCGCCGGCCTTGGCGCAGGCGAGGGCGAAGCCGCCTTGGTTAGAGAAGCAATCGAGCACCCGGCGGCCCTTGGCGAGGGCGGCGACTTCGGCGTGGGAGTGGAGTTGGTCCAGATAGAGGCCGGTTTTCTGGCCATCCATCAGATCGATTTCGAAGTCGAGGTCGTTCGCTCTGACCACATAGGGGGCGGGGGGCTCGCCGTGGAGCATTTCGATGTTGGTTTCAAGGCCTTCGGCGCGGCGGATGGGGGCGTCGTTGCGGAGCACGATGGAGGTGGGTTCCAACAGTGCAACGAGCGCGTCGCGGATGAGTTCGCGGCGTTGGTCCATGGCCAGGGTGAGGGTTTGGACGGCGAGGTGGGAGCCGTAGCGGTCGATGATCAGGCCGGGGATGCCGTCGGATTCGCTCCACACCAGGCGGCAGAGGGTGGTGTCCAGTCCGAGGCGGGTGCGGTGTTCGATCGCCTGGCGGATGCGGCGGGTGAAGAAATCGAGGTCGAGGTCCTGGCGGCGGCGGGAGATCCGGCGGGCGACGATCTGCGAATGGGGGTTGTAGATGGCGGAACCCAGCGGACGGTCGCGGAAATCCTTGAGGGTGATGACGTCGCCGGGTTGGGGGTCGCCAAAGGTCTTTTTGATTTCGGTGGCATAAATCCACTCGTGACCGTGGAAAATGCGTGCGCGGGGAGCGATGATGAGGCCTGCCATAGGGCGGTAAAGGTGGCGGGGAAACGGAGGGGTGTCGATGGCAAAGTGTGGAGGTGGGCTTAGAGGAACGGAGTTTTCATTTGGATGCGCGTGTTCATGGGCGTTCCTCGCGAACGACGACAATAAGGTCGTCGCCCCTTAGGTTCAAAGGCCGCATTGTCTTCGAGTCCTTTGTGGTGAATTAGGGTGACTATTGGGGTTGTGTCCTGGTGCGGTGGCGGGATAGCGTGTGGCAGGCGTGCGGGGCGCGCCAAGGCAGGCCATGGGCGACGATTTTCCAACTAGTGTTCCGGCACCGTTCACGCTTTGTGTGCGGGATGAGGTGGGCTCGACCAATGACGAGGCGCGTGGGCTGGCGGAGCGTGGGGCGGAGGATGGCACGGTGGTGCTGGCGCGGCGGCAGACGACGGGGCGCGGGAGGCGTGGGGCCGGGTGGTTTGCGGATGCGGCCGACGGGTTGGCGTTTTCCGTGGTGTTGCGGCCGCATGAGTCCAAGGCGTTGTGGCCGAGGCTGGCGCTGGCGGCCGGTCTGGCAGTGGCGGAGGCGGTCGGGACCCGGTTGCCGTTGGTGGGGATCAAGTGGCCCAATGACGTGTGGCTCGGCGGGCGCAAGGTGGCGGGCGTGCTGGTGGAGGCGGGGGGGGACTTCGCGGTGGTGGGGATCGGGCTCAATGTGAATGTGGCGGCGTTTCCCGCGGAATTGGCGGGGATCGCCACCTCGATCCGGATCGAACTGGGGGCACGCGTGGACCGGGGGGATGTGCTCACGGATTTGCTGTGGCGTTTCGACCTGCGGCGGCGGCAGATCGATGGGGATTTCAACGAGTTGCTGGATGGGGTGCGAGAGCGTTGCGTGCTCACCGGTCACGAGGTGACGATGGCCACGGCCGGCGGTCCCCGGCAGGGGCGGATCGAGGGGCTCGGACCCGGCGGCGAGCTGCTGTTGCGAACTGCGGCGGGGGTGGCGCGGATCATTCAGGCGGACGAGGTGCGCCTGGTCGGGGAGTGACGCCCCATGGCGTTTGCTCAGGCGGCGGCGGGGGCCTGGATCAGCAGGCAGTCCTCCAGATAGGGTTGGAGTTCCTGGAGCAGAGGTTGGTGGGCCTCCTTGAACCGGGCGCGGAAGCGGCTCTCGATCCGGCGCAGGGAAAAATCCAGATCGGAGAGCAGCAGTTCGTTGGGCGTGCCGCGGGTGATGGCGACGAGAATGCCGTATTCACCCTCGCAGGTGAGGGCGATCCGTCGTTCCGGCAGGGCGAAGGCCGGCACGCGCTGGTTCTCCGGTCCGCGCGCTTGGCGGGCCAGGCGCTGGGCGGTGGCTTCGATCCGCCGGGGAGCCGAGTGACGGGCGGGATCATTGCTGGCGTAGGAGATCATCGCCAGACTGTGGCGATCCAGCAGGAAGACCTCCTCGACTTGAAAACGGTTGGTTTTTTCGAAAATAATCTCCTCGTAGGTGCGGCTGGTGAAGAGTGCCAGTAGCCGCCAGAAGAAGCGGTCGAGCAAGCCGGGCGGGCGAAATGGACGGGAGGTCGGGTTGTATTCCGCGAGTGCCCGCCGGATGGTCGAGCGGAGGAGGGGTTCGAGTTGGGAACTGAAATCGGCATCCAGTTTGATGACAGTGGTCTGGATCGCCTGCCGGATGACCGGGCTGAGGGCCTCGGCAAGGTCGGCGTCGGTGAAGTCCGGTTGGCGGACCGGAGGGATGGTCGATCCCATGAGCGGGATTCTTCCGAGCAGGGGCTGGTGGGGCGTGCCGTGGGCCGGGGTGTCCAGCGGCACGGGAGGCACGGCGGAAAACGGTGAGGGAATCGCCGCCGCTGGTGGGGACTCCGGGCTCGGCATGGGAAGGTTGCCGAAAATCGCCGGGAAACGGTGGGCCTCGCGGTGGCCGGAGTCCACCAGCGCGGGCCACGGCGGGAGCCCGGGCGGGGTTGGGGGACGGAGCGACTGAACCGGGTCGGCTTTCGGCAGCGGAGCCCGGCACCAGAATGGCGGCGGGCCGGCGCTTGCCAAGGTGGAACCGGGCATGGTACGAGGGAATGGGCTGAGGGTGGGTGAGGTCATCAGCGGTGGGTTGGGGGGAAATGGTTCGATCGAAGCCGGATGGTGTCCGCGAGCGACTGGGCGGCTGCGGCGATCCGGGCGAAGTGCCCGCTCATTTCCGGGGTGGTGACGGTCTGTGCGGTGGAAGCGGCGATCCGTGCCTCGGCCCATCCCCGGAGCTTGGCCAGTTCCTGGTTGAGGTTGTCGGTGAGCAGGGTTTCGCGTTGCGCCAGATGTTGTTGGAGCGATGCCTGCCAACTGCTGAGAAAGGTTGAGATTTTCTGCTCAAGCCGGGCGGTGGCCTGGGGGGTGACCGGTTCGGTCCGCAATGAGCTGCTTTGTTGGATGAGGGCTGCGATCCGCTGGATTTCCTCACGGTGGCGGGCATCGCGCTGGGCGGCATCATCCCGCGCTTGCTCCGCCAGCTTGCGGACGTTGTCGCGGAGGGATTCCAACTGGGCTTCAGCGGACACCAGGCGGGTCTCGGCGGCGGGATCCGTGACCGATTGATTGGCGTGCGCCTCGACCCGGGCGAGACGGTTTTCAAGATGATCGAGACGGCGTCCGACGATAATCTCGCGGATCCGCTCAACAGCCTGAGAAGGATGGGGTGGGGGGATGGTGGGGGACATATCAGCTCTCCGTGGGTGCATTCCGTAAGGGGGGGCGGAATACGTTGAGGTGAAGGCTGGATTCTGGGGGAAATCGGGCATGGATGTAAACAAAATCCTCAGTGTTTCGCTTTTGTGAATATTCAAGAATTGCTTCGGTTGTTTTTTAGGCTTGGAAATCAGAGGCTTAGGAGATTTTTTAATCTGTGGGAGACAAGGTGGCGGGGGCGTGCTAAACTTTGTCAGATGTCCGAGGGAAACGAAGCAAAGCGAAAAAAGAGTGATGTGATTCTCGGTGAGGCCTACGCCAAGACCCGGAAGAGTCTGATTGCCAAGCTCGACAATTGGGAGGACCAGCGGGCCTGGGACGAGTTCTATCAAACCTATTGGCGGCTCATCTACGCGGTGGCGGTGAAGGCGGGTTTGCGTTCGGACGAGGCCTTCGATTGTGTGCAGGAGACGATTCTTTCGATCGCCAAGCAGAGCAAGAAGAACATGTATGATCCGGCGCAGGGGTCGTTCAAGACCTGGCTGATGAATATGACGCGCTGGCGGATCAACGACCAGTTCCGCAAGCGGCGCAAGGACACTGCGATGGTGATGGGGGATTGGGAGGGTGACCGCAAGACGGCGGTGATCGACCGGGTGGAGGATCCCAACGGCGAGGTGCTGACCCGCTTGTGGGATGTGGAGTGGAAGAAAAACCTGGCGGATGCGGCGCTGGCCCGGGTCAAGGCGCAGGTGTCTCCGAAACAGTATCAGATTTTTGATTACTATGTGGTGAAGCAATGGGACGCCAAACGGGTGAAGGAGCATCTGCACGTGAGCATGGCCCAGGTGTATCTGGCGAAACACCGGGTGGGGGCGGTGCTGCGGAAGGAACTCGCCAAACTCCAGGAAAATGTCGACTAAATCCCGTCCGGATCCGGCGGTCCCGGATCATGTCATGCTCCGGAAGATCGGTGGCGGTGCCTACGGCGAGGTCTGGTTGGGGCGTGGTGTCACCGGTGCCTTGCGGGCGGTGAAGGTGGTGTGGCGGGAGGACTTCGATGATGAGCGGAGTTTCGAGCGGGAGTTCGAGGGCATCCTCAAATTCGAACCGATTTCCCGCGATCATCCGGGGTTGGTCAATATCCTGCACGTGGGGCGGGACACCGCGGGTGGCGAGTTTTACTATTATGTGATGGAGTTGGGTGATGACATCCGCGAAGGACGGGAGATCAACCCGATCGAGTATGAGCCGCGGACCTTGCGGCCGGATGTCAGGACCACTGCGGTGGTGCGGATGGACCTGGCCGAGTGTGTGGATGTGGGGTTGCGGCTGGCCGAGGCGCTCCATCATCTGCATGAGGCGGGATTGGCGCACCGCGATGTGAAGCCATCGAACGTCATCTTCGTCAACGGCAGGGCAAAGCTGGCGGACATCGGGTTGGTGGCGGTGCGGGGGCAGCGGACCTTTGTGGGGACCGAGGGGTTTGTGCCACCCGAAGGACCGGGTTCGACCCAGGCGGACGTTTACAGCCTGGGGAAGGTGCTTTACGAAATTGCCACCGGCAAGGACCGGTTGGATTTTCCCGAGTTGCCGGAGGATCTGCCAATGGGGGCGGAGCGGAAACGTTGGTTGGAACTCAACCGCATCGTCTGCGAGGTTTGCGAGCCGCGGATTTCCAAACGCCAGATCACCACTGCCGCCGAGCTGGCCGATGCCCTGCGGTTGCTCCAAAAGGGACAGAAACGCCGCCGGAGCATGGCGGGTGCCGTGTGGCTCACCTCGGCGTTGCTTTCCGGGTTCGCCGCCTGGGTGGGCTGGGAGACGCTGAAGGACAGCGCCTGGTTCGTGCCGAAGCCACCGCCGCCGGTGGTGGTGGTCGAGACTCCTGTCGTCCCGGCAGTCGGGCGGGTGCTGGTGGTGACCCAGCCGGGTTCGGCTGATGTGTTGGACGACGAGGGCCAGTATCTGGGCACCACTCCCACCACGCTTGAGGCGAGGGTGGGCGACAAGCTGGGTTTGAGGATCCGGAAGAGCGGCTACCGGACGGAGAAAGTGGCGGTGAAGGTCGAGGGCTCCGCCATGGAGGAATCGCAGACGATATATATCGAATTGAAGGTGTTCCGGCCGCCGGAGCACGGCGACGCCTGGCTCGATCATCTGGGCAAGAGCTACCAGCCGGTGACCGAGGAACATCTCGGGTTTGGGTTGGTGGAGGAGGCGCAGTGGAACCGGTTTCTGAAGGAAACGAAAGCTCCCGCCGGGGCGGCGGAGATCGTGTCGATTTCCCAGAATGGCGAAGCGAGCCGGGTGGTGGTGTGCTCGGTGGCGAGTGCGGAGCTTTATTGCGGCTGGTTGCGGGCGGGTGCGTTCCGGGCAGGTTATCTGACCGAGGATCATGAGATGGTGCCGGTGATGGAGTCCGCGTTTGATAGTCCGGATTTGAGCGAGCGGGCACGGAGTGAGGGAGTGAAGCCGTTCCGGGTGAAGGTGCGGTTGATCGACTACGCCAGCATCGAGCTGACCAGTGAGCCACCGGGGGCGGACGTCTATGTGAACGGTCCGATGGTGGGAAAAACGGACGGCCCGCTGATGGTGGGGAAAATTCCTCCCGGAGTCATCGGTTTGATTGTGGTCAAGGAGGGGTTCACCTCCCACGTCGCCACGCTGAACATGCGGCCGGGTGAGAAATTGTCGCTCGCGGTGAAGCTGGAGCGGAGCCATGGGGTGGAGTTTGGCAAGCCGTGGGAGAATGGTCTCGGGATGAAGTTCCGGCCATTGGGGAAGGAGTTGATGGTGGCGGTTTGGGAAACCCGGGTGGCGGACTTCGCGCTGTTTGTGAAGGAAACCGGATGTTCCCCACCGCCGCCGCCGCCGTTTGAACAAGGGCCGGATCATCCGGTGGTGTTTGTTTCCCGCAGGGATGCGGAGGCGTTCTGCAAGTGGCTTACGCTGCGCGAACAAAAGCCGGACGAGGGGCGGATTCAGGAGTATCATCAATACCGGCTGCCCACCGATCTGGAGTGGAGTGCGATGGTCGGGCTGGAGGAAAGCCCTGGGCTGAGTCCCAGTTGGCGGGACGTGCACAAGGCGCAGGTGTTTACGTGGGGGGCTGCCTGGCCACCTCCGGCACGCAGTGGAAATCTGGCGGATACGGCTGCGGTCACGGGTGGCAGCCTGGCTCCGGAGCGCACCATTCCGGGTTATACCGATGGCTTTGCGGCGACGGCTCCGGTGGGTTCCTTCCCGGCCAATGCCGGTGGCTTCTTTGATCTGGCGGGCAACGTCTTCGAGTGGGTGGCGGACGACAATTCGCTGGTGGATCCCTTCAAACTGGGAGTTCTGCGCGGCGGAAGTTGGACGGGCTATCGCCAGGAGCACCTGTTGTCCGGCGCGCGCTATCCCCAGCCCCCCGAGGCGATCGCCGATGACTGTGGATTCCGGGTGGTGCTCGCCCGGGTACCCTCGCGCTCCGAGACCGAGGCTCTACCGACTGAAGTCCCCGCCCCTTGAGCTTTTTCAAAGCCCCACCCCAATCCCAAACCAAGCAACACCATGGTAGAAATCACAATCGATTATGAAGGCGAGCTGCACTGCAACGCTCTGCACCACCCCTCCGGCAACCGTCTGGTCACCGACGCCCCCGTGGACAACAACGGCCGCGGCGAGGCCTTTTCGCCCACCGATCTGGTCGCCACGGCGCTGGGCACCTGCATGGTCACGATCATCGGGATTGTCGCCCGGCGCAAGGAGATCGACGTGGCCGGCATGTCGGTCACGGTGCGGAAATTCATGTCAGACGACCTGCCGCGGCGGATCAGCCGGTTGGAGGTGGACCTGGTCATGCCGTTGGCTGGCGAGCACCCCGCGCGCAAGGCGCTGGAGACCGCCGCCAGAGGTTGCCCGGTCAATCACAGCATCCATCCGGACATCGAGGTGGTGCTCAATTGGCAGTGGCAGTGAGCGTCATGCAGTGACGCCATGGCGGGAAGCCATCCCGTTGCCAAGTCAAGGCTGGCCAGCCGCCAGGAAACGAATCACCGCATTGCGACAATCCTGGGTGCGGGTTTGCATGAGCAAGTGCGGCCCGTTGATCCAGTCCACCTCGGCGTCGGGGAAATGGCGCTCGAGCCGGGACTGGGTTTCCCACGGGATCAGGCGGTCGTGACGGGCTTGCAGCAGCAGGATCGGCAGATCGTCCGGAGCGGGGCATTCGTCTTCCAGCAGTGCCAGGGCGACCCGCACCCGCTCGGTGAGGGTTGCGCCCGGAGTTTGCTGGAGCACCAGGGTCAGGTGGTCGAGCAGTGCCTGAGGAGCCTGCTCGCCGGTCAGAAAGCGTTTCAGGAAAAATGCCGGAGGGGTCACCTCGAACATGGGTCGGAGCGGCAGCCACCCCAGTCCGCTCGAGGCTGGAGCGGTGCAGAATCCGCTGACCAGCACCAGCGCCCTGATCCGTCCGGGCCGATGACTGGCCAGGTGCATCGCCAATGGGGAGGAAAAGGACTCGGCCAGCAACACCAGCTCGCCCTCGGGCAGGCGCGGGGCGAGCGACCCCGCCAGCGATGCGTAATCCTGAGGCCCGGTGGCAGGCAGCGGGCAGACCACCGGTTGCATGCCTCCCCAATCCAGTTCCAGCGCCGACGCGAACAACTCACCGGTGCCATCCAGACCCGGCAGCAACACCAGCGAAGTCTCCGCCCAACGAATAGGGATACGGTTGCCCACGGGGATGACTACGCGGCCTACACCGGGACCTTTTCAGTCGTCTGTTGGCCCGCAGGTGTCGAACAAACTCCGCCCGGCCAGGGAACGGTCAGTCTCACTCCTCCCGCGGCAGGCCGGGGAGGTTGACGCGGAGCGGTCTGCCGTTGCGGATGATCTGGAGGCTGGTGGCCTGGACGGCGGCCGAAGCGGCCAGATGGATGTAAAGTTCGTTGCTGTTGTTGATGGGGGATTGATTGACGGCCACCACCAGATCGCCGGGTTCGACGATGCCGTCGGCGAGCGCGGTCTTGCCGACCTGGGTGATCACCGCACCGCGGAAGTTGCGGAGAATCTCGGTCATGGAGAGGTCGCGGGCGACGATGCCGAGGGCCTGGAGCACTTCTTCGGCATCGCGGGTGCGGCCTTGGGGACGGCCGGCGGTGGCGGCGACCGCGGCGGCCTGAGAGGAGGCGCTTTCGATGATGGTGGCTTTCAGGGTGATCATCTGGCCTCGACGCCAGATCTCGATCGGGACGGTTTTGTCGGCCTTGCTGCGCTGGACGAGGGAGATCAACTGGTCGGTGGATTTGATCGGTTGGCCGTCGAATTTGAGCACCACATCCCATGTCCGGAGTCCTGCGTGTTCGGCTGGCGAGGCGGCGGTGGTGCCCATGACGACGGAACCGAGGGTGCCCTCGTAGTTGATTGCCGCGCGCACGGTCGGATCCAGGTCGCGCATTTGGACGCCGAGAAATCCACGGATCGGGCGTCCCCGTTCGAGGATCTGGGTGAGGGCCTCTTTCACATCGTTAGAGGGGATGGAGAAACCGACGCCTTGGAAGCCCGGGTTTTCACGATCCTTGCTGTAGATGGCGGCGTTGATGCCGATAATCTCACCGCGGAGGTTGACCAGGGGGCCACCGGAATTTCCCGGGTTGATGGCCGCATCGGTCTGGAACAGGTCACGCTGGTTGTCGGATAGCGAGCGCTCCTTGGCGGAGATGATGCCCTGGGTGACGGTTTCGCCGAGGCCGAAGGGGTTGCCGACGGCGAGCACCAACTGGCCGACCCGCACTTGCGAGGAGTCGCCCAGGGGCAGGGGGGCGAACGGTTGGTCGCCCTCAATCTTGAGCACGGCGATGTCGAGCAGGCTGTCCTCGCCGACGAGGGTGGCTGGATAGGTTTTGCCGTTGTGGAGGGTGACCTGGATCTGTTGCTGGCCGGCGATGACGTGGTGGTTGGTGATGGCGTGGCCTTGCTTGGAGACGATGACGCCGGAGCCCTGGCCCTGGGTGGGGTAGCGGCGGATCCGGGAGCGGCCCCAACCGTCCATCAGGCGTTCGGTGCGGGTGCCCACGGTGTCGATGCTGATCACGGATGGTACCACGGCCTCGGTGAGCTTGGCGTATTCGTTGTTGAGTCTGTTCAGCAGCTCGGTGTCCTTGAGGTCGAGCGGCGGGAGTTCCGCGAGGGTGAAGGTTTCCGGGCGGAAAGCACCTGAATCAGGATGGGTTCCCGGCAGCAGGGAGCGGATGCTGCCGCCGTCCTGGCAGACCCGCATCGCAAAGACGGCGAGGAAGGCAAGTGCAAATACTGTCGCTAGAGCGAGGAGTCGGCGGAATCCGGCATTCATGGGGTGGGTGGTGGGTGAGCGGGGGGAGGATACACCCGCAAACGGGATATTCCAAGCCCGAAAACCCGAGGAGGGAAGAAATCGCCGGTTCTCCGGGGGGGGGCGTTACCGTTTCCGCCGCAGGCGTTTGCCGGAGAGCCGGGTGGCGATGAGGTTCGGGCAGCGACCGTTGGTCCGCAGTTGTTCGCAGGCGGCCTCGATCTTGAGGGTTTGGCGCAGCACCTTGAAGCCCAAGCGGCGGGTGATCCGGGCATTGATCGCCTCCACTTCGGTGTCCTCGAACTCGACCACCCGTCCGCAGTCGATGCAGACCAGGTGGTTGTGGGTGGGTTTGTTGACGAAATTCGGGTCGTAGGTGGTTTGGTCGTCGCCGAGGTCGATTTCGCGGAGTAAATCACCTTCCACCAGCAGCGCCAGGGTCCGGTAGATCGTCGCGCGGGAGGTCTCGGCATCGGTCCTGCGGACGCGGTCGTAGAGTTCCTCGGCGGTGAAGTGTTCGTCCCTGGCGAACACCGCTTCAAGGATGATTTGGCGTGGTTTGGTTCGCCGGAGACCCTTCCGGCGGATGAAATCATCGACTCTGGCGCGCACGGCATCGTTCACAGGGGGATGTTAGCAAGCGGGGGACCTCGTGCAAAGCGGAAAACGCTCATCACTTTGAAAAATCAGGGTCTTCAGTGGGTTTTTCCGCATTATCTACTTGTCAATCGGGCGGCAGAGGCTATCTTGGACTTGCTATGAAAACCATTGTCGCCGCAGTTGATTTTTCCAATGCCACAGCTGGCGTTATCGGGATGGCCGGCAGCCTGGCCAAGGCCTACGGGGCGCAACTCCACTTGCTGCACATCGTGGAGCAGGAGCCAACCTACACCGCCTACGGCTTCACTCCGGACGAATACCCGGCGCTGCACGCCTTCCAGCAGGAGGCCAAGCGCCGGGCCGCGGTCAAGCTCAACGAGTTGCTGGCCACCGTGACCCCCGGCCTGCCGGATGCGCGGGTCGAGTTGATCGAAGACAGTCCGCTGCACGGGATTGTCGACTACGTGAAGAAGACCGAGGCCGATCTGGTGGTGCTGGGCTCCCACGGCCACGGGGTGGTGGTGTCGCTGCTGTTAGGCAGCGTGGCGGAAGGGATGGTCCGCAAGGCCCTGGTGCCCACCTTGATTGTGCCCGCTCCGGCCGAAGCGTGAGGGG
>JAIPKB010000052.1 GCA_021733795.1 Akkermansiaceae bacterium
CTACTGGGTCACGGAAGACGATCGCATCCTCTTGCTCGACATCTACGCCAAGAATGAAACGGCGAATCCAAGCGCCGCCAGATTGCAACAACTCAAACGGAAGATCCCATGAAAGCCACCACCACCCCCCCCACCACCAACAAAGCCAAGACCGGACGCCCCGCCGCCAGCGGGATCCCGGATGGCGAAGTGCTCAAGGCCCGGAAGGAAGCCCTGGAGCGGGGCGAGCGTGCCCCTTCCCGCGTGTTCCGTCTGGAACGGCAGCCGGATGGCTCCATCACCCGCGTCGCTGTCGATGCGGAATCCCAGCGCCACAACTCCGCCAACGCGTGGGAGGCCAAGAGCGAGGTCGCCAAGGTCCGCCAGTCCCTTGGCCTGACCCAGGAAGCCTTCGCCAGCCTGCTCGGCATCGGCCTGAGTACCCTCCGCAGTTGGGAGCAGGGCAAGCGCGAACCTTCCGGCGCGGCCCGGATGCTCATCACCATTGCCCTCAAACATCCGGAGGTCCTCCAAGAGGCGGTGGCGTGAGAGACTGTGGCCGCCGGCGTGAACGTCGGCCACACACTGGCGCACTGTCACGCGTGCTGCTTGCCTCCCCCCTTCGCCTCGTTCTCCTGCTACGGCTGACAGGCGGGGCCATGTGACGTGCGCCTCCCGGGAAAGTCCCCCAACTGCCAAGAGTTCCCCAAAAACCCGTGGATTTCCCTTTCTTTAGCTGCCGGAACCCTCAGGATGGTGCCTGAAAAGATGACCTGCCACCTGTCAGAACCCGCGCCTGCGCGCCGCCCACTCACCGCGAAAAACCGCGTCTGGGATTTTTTTCGTTTTGCTAACAAAACGCGTCCTGCCAACCGCCGCCAACCCCTGCAACCGCGCCGGAAAAACCGCCCTGCGCCTACGAAACCCGCGTCGGGTATCCCTAGATGGCCATCGAGAGATCCGATCGGGGAAAGGGGCGGGGTAAATTTGTATGGGTTTGTGGGGAATGACGGAATAGGGGCATTTGACCTGTCAGGCCTAATGCCCGGAATGCCTGGTAAACTTTACAAAAAGGACATAGCTATTCAGAAAGCAGGCGACCATGTGCGGGCTGCCACGAAGAGCAGTGTCGCTATGGGAAAAAATGAGTACTCTCCGGACTATTCAGAGAAGAATAGCCAAAAGTTGTTTTTCACCGGTAAGTTCGTATTGCTCAGCCAAGGCAAGAATCATCTTTCCGTTTACACCCCCCTTAATATGCAAATATCGACAGTCTACGGCAGGGAGTACTCAACGTTCGTTTGTTGTGACGAGGCGACCCAACTATGGTATTATAGGGATCTGAGTCCAGGGAGGTTCCCCGCCCCGCATCTCTTCGGAATTCGTGGTATAATGGGTGTTTCTGGCCCTACGACTGAGGCAGAGTGGTTAGCTGCAAAGGCATCTGGATGCACCATACAGATCCATAGTCACAACTTGTTGGTTGAGATGAAAAAACTCATGTCCGACAAACCCCCAGTTAGAAAAACCACCAGTTGGCTTCCCAGCCCGCACGATGAATCTCTAGGTCGTCTCTACGGCATGAAGGTCATTTCAGTTGGTGACCCAATTTCATTTGATTTTGATGCCAGTACAAAACCGATAATTCCAATTGTCGGACCTAATGAGATAGATCCAAATGAATAGATCTTTCTTCAATCCATCGCGACTAAATTAGTATGAATTACATTTCGATAGCTTGCCTCGTACTCTATCTATCTACAGGTTGTGAGGGTATGGCTAGAGTATTTGACATTCCGGAACCCGCCCCATCCTCTTGCGGTCTGGCTACAGGGGGGTTTTCTGTATCTGGCGAGTTTCCTGATGTCGATCTTGCAAATGTATCGTTTTGCTACTATATGAAAGGATGGCTGACGTTGATCCGAAAGAAGCCAACCGGATATACAGCCTCCTACAAGATGATGAAATCCTCAAATAGAGCACTCCTAACTGACATAGCACCTAGTTGCCGACTTGATGCCGATTTTGTAGTGGCTTTCGCTAATTTGTGGGTGACTTGGCTAAAGCTGGCGCGGTACGGCAATACCGGTAATGCCGATCAATTGAGTGGGGAGAAAGGGTATGCCGCTTCCGTTGGTGAGAAGCGGCGAATGTATGAAGGTGTCTTTTGGTGTGACTATGAGCAGATAACGTTCTCGACTAGGTTGACCGATCTAGTGGCTATGTTTGACGCCTTTGTCATGGCGCAGTCGCTGGATGAAATGGATTACAACGATTTCATGAAGAATGTGAACACAGCGAGCTTACCCATCACAAAGGAGGATCTTAGGGTTAGGGCGCGGCGAATGAGGCAAAGCGTTATGGACCAAACGGCAAAACTACAGATGGAGTTAGATACTATGATCGCGAAATCCCCTACCAAGGAGGATACAAATAGTAGCTCTGCCAAGGAGTAGATGTTAAAGGCCGAATTGTCATCGAGTCGTTTTTCATAATTGTCATCGTAGGAGTTAGGGCGATATTTGGCTCTGCCCATGCCGGTTTGTGCCTGCGGCATTCAGGATGCCGCCGCTGGAGCGGCTTTCCGCGTTCCACGCTTTCATCGTACTTTGGGCGCGCTGTTGTCGTAGAATCCGTCCGATTGTTCCACAGCCGACTTCGCCGAGGCTACAGGGGTATGGGAGGGAAATCAGGAGCCAGCCTGGGTGTCTTGCGGGCACTCCACGGCAGATCTCGACGGGAATTCAACAATGGGTTAGATGACAGGGTTACTGCCGGCTTGAGGTTCGCCTGGGGATGTGGTCGGCGAGGGCGCCGACCACGGCACGCGAGGGCGCGCGCGCTCCCCGGAAATTCTGTGCCGCCGGCTCATGGGCGTTCCTTGCGCACGACGACAATAAGGTCGTCGCCCCTTATTTTTGGATCACCGATCACTGATCACTTCTTCACCTCCCCCCTCACCCGCCTGCCTTGAGCCGCTGGTGGGCCATTTGGACGTATTCCGGGTGGGATTCGATGCCGACCCAGGTGCGGCCGAGTTGCTCGGCGGCGGCGGCGGTGGTGCCACTGCCGAGGAAGGGGTCGAGCACGGCGTCGCCGGGGCGGGTGCTGGATGCGATCAACTGGTGGATCAAGGCGAGCGGCTTTTGGGACGGATGGCCGATCTTTTCCTTGGACGTGCCTTTGAGGGATGGGACACGCAGGATGTTGGTGGCGTATTTGCCCTTCCGCAGGTGGCGTTCCCGTGCTTGCATGTCCTTGTAGCGATTGTCTTTCAGATAGGCTTGGATCGTGTCCTCGGAGTAGGGCAGGCGGACGGCATTCTTGTCGAAGTAGGGCTTGGCGCAGTTTTCATGGCGGAGGACCAGGATCATCTCATATTGGGGGGTGAATGAATCCGAGCGTTCATTGTAGCCGACGGCGCGGTCCCAGATGATCATGTCGTGAAACTGCATTTCCCGGGCCAGCATGGAACAGAGGTGCAGCCAGACGTGCTCACGCTTACCCAGTTGTCCGAAGATGTGGAGCAGGCCATCGGGGCGGAGGAGGCGCTTGCATTCGCGCACCCATTGGAGCGTCCAGTCCAGATAGTCGTCGGGAGTTTGCCATGAGTTGTCCCACGCCTGGTCGAGCAGCACCTGGAAGTAGGGAGGATCGGCGATGATGGATTGAAAGCCGCCGGTTTCGAGGCTGGGGAGCAGGTCCAGGGCGCGGCCATGAAGGATCCGGCCATGGCCGATCTCGATCGGTGGCTGGGAGATGGGGACTGGCATGGGCTGATTCTTCATGGAGCATGGATTGAGGCAATTTCATTTTCCCGCCATTCCATTTTTCCGATTCCGGCTTGCCAGGGGGTGGGGAATGGCAAGGATGGTGTCGGCTCTACACGCTGGCGGATCGGAGGCTGGCGTGGAATCCGCGAAAACACCGATGAAAGCTTTGAATGAAAAGGAATGGCCGACCCTGGTGCGCCCCGGGAGCCGCGTATTTCTCGGCGGTGGGGCCTCGGTGCCCTTCGCGCTGATTCGCTCGATGCTGGCGAAGGCCGACCAACTCCGGGATGTGGAGCTTGTTCACATCCATGGCTTGGGCGAAACCCCGTGGATCGA
This sequence comes from Akkermansiaceae bacterium, assembly GCA_021733795.1. Lineage (GTDB taxonomy): Bacteria > Verrucomicrobiota > Verrucomicrobiia > Verrucomicrobiales > Akkermansiaceae > Luteolibacter. The sequence continues at coordinate 4,089 of JAIPKB010000052.1, forward strand.
TCCGTGCCATGGCGACGTGCTGCGGACCAATTCGTTTTTTCTAACACCCGGATTGCGGGAAGCGGTGGAGCGGGGGCAGGCGGACTATACGCCCTGCGCGATGTCGGATGTGCCGCTATTGTTCCGCAACGGGGTAATGCCCTTGGACGTGGCGCTGATCCAGGTGGGGCCGGCGGACGCCGCAGGGAACCATTCCCTGGGCGTGAGCGTGGATGTGGTGATGGCGGCGGTGACCCATGCCCGGCTGGTGATCGCGCAGATCAACCCGCGAATGCCGCGGACCGGCGGGTCCGGTCTGATCCCGGCGGAGCGGATCGATTATTTCATCGAGCATGAGGCGGAACTGCCGGAAGCGGTGCCGGCGGTGCTCGACCCGCGGCATCTCAAGATCGGACGCTATGCGGCGCAGTTGATCGACGACGGGGCCACCTTGCAGGTGGGGCTCGGCAACAGTCCGGAGGCGGTGCTCCGGGCGCTGGCGAAACACCGGCACCTGGGGATTCATACCGGCTTGTTCAACGACGCCCTGATGGATCTGGTGCGGTGCGGTGCGGCCGATCACTCGCGAAAATCCTACCGGCCGGGGAAAATCATCGCCAGCCATGTGATGGGATCGCGGGCCCTGTATGACTTCGTGCATGAGCACCCGGACCTCGAACTGCATCCGTCCGACTGGGTGAATGATCCCAACCGGATCGTCCGCAACGACCGGATGGTGGCGATCAACGGCGCACGCGAGATCGATCTAACCGGCCAGGTGGTGCGGGACTCCAGCGGGCATTCGTTTTACGGGGGGATCGGGGCCTTGCAGGACTTCATCCGCGGGGCCGGCAAGAGCCTGGACGGGCGGCCGATCATCGCGCTCACCTCGACCACCGACAGCGGCGATCGTTCGCGGATCGTCGCCGGTCTGGAAAGCGGGAGCGGGGTGTGTACCGGGAGAGGTGACGTGCACCATGTGGTCACCGAATACGGGATTGCCAGCCTGCAGGGGCGGAGCATCCGCGAGCGGGTGGCGAGATTGGTCGAGATCGCGCATCCCGACTTTCGCGAGGAGTTGCTGGAGGGCGCGCGGAAGCGGGGCTGGCTGCCCAAGTTTTTCACCATGCCGGCCACCGAGCCGGAGGTTTCCGAGGACGGGGTGGATTCGGCATGGGTGCGCTTTGGCGGAGGCAGGTTGTTTTTCCGCCCCCTGCACCCGAGCGACATGCGGGCCTTGCAGGAGTTTTTCTATTCCCACGATGAGGAGACGATCCGGCTGCGTTACGGCTATCACCGCGACCGGATGTCCGGGGAGTCTGCCTACAAGCTGGCGGCGGTGGACCAGCGGCGGGATCTGGCGCTCGGGTTGTTTGCCGAGCAGCGGGGACGGCAGGAACTGCGGGCGGTGGGACGGTATTTTCTGGAGCCGGACGGCAAACGTGCGGAGGTCGCGTTTGTGGTCCATGAGGACAGCCGCAAGGTGGGGATGTCCGGGTTTTTGTTAGGCGAGATGGCGCGGGTGGCCAAGCGGCGGGGGGTGGAGGAGTTCTGGGCCAGCGTGCTGCCTAACAACCGGGCGATGGCGGCGGTGTTCGTGGCCGCCGGCGGGGTGGAGGACCGCCCGGCGATGGAGGAGGACCGTTGTTTCCGGCTTGCGGTGGACGCGATCCTGGCCAGGCGGGAGGAATTCGAGGCGAAGAAACAAATCAGCAGAATCGAGCGATGAACGGAGGTTTGCAGACAGGGGTTCACTACGACGCCGACTATGAGCGGCATGATACCGGGCCGGGGCATCCCGAATCGGCGCAGCGCTATCGGGTTTTGCGCAAGGCCCTGGAGGGGTTGCCGCCGGAGATCGTGCGGCTCGAAGGCGGGCGGCGGGCGACGGTGGGGGAGGTGTTGATGGTACACGATGCGAATTATCACGATGTGGTGTACCGGGATGCGGAGACCTTCGCCGATTTCCTGCGGACGGGGGATACGGCGATTTGTGAGGACAGCTACGATGTGGCGCTGGAGGCGTGCGGGGCGGTGCTGTCCGCGTTGGACGCGGTGATGGAGGGGCGGGTGGCCAGGGTGTTCTGTGCGGTGCGGCCGCCGGGGCACCACGCGACGGCCAACCGGGGGATGGGGTTTTGCATCTTCAATCATGTGGCGGTGGGTGCCCGGTATGTGCAGCAGAAATACGGAGTCGGGCGGGTGGCGATCATCGATTGGGACGTGCATCACGGCAATGGCACCGAGGAGATTTTCATCGAGGATCCAGACGTGCTGTATATTTCATTGCACGAGGAGCACATCTATCCATACACCGGTAGCGCCTCGGTGCGGGGGCGCGGGCCGGGGGAGGGGGCGAATTTGAATATCCCATTGCCGCATGGCTCCACCGGGGAAGCGGCACTGGCTGCCTGGGAGGCATGGATCGAGCCGGCGGTGGACGGCTTCAAGCCGGAGATGCTGTTGGTTTCCGCCGGGTTCGACGCCCGGAAGAATGATCCGATCGGTGGTTTGTTGTGGAACGATGACACGTTTGCCGAGCTGACCCGGCGGGCGGTGCAGCTGGCGCGGAGATGGGGGGCGGGCCGGTTGGTATCGGTACTGGAGGGCGGCTACCAGCCGACCGGACTGGCCGCGGCGGCAGTCGCCCACGTGCTGGCCCTCGGGGACTGAGCCGCCTGGGCGCGAACCCCAATACTGTTCAATTAGGCGCGCAGGAGAGATGAATTCAGCCACGGATGACACGGATGTACACGGATAAGAGAGAAAAGCGCGGAGCCCTATCCGTGCCAATCCGTGTAATCCGTGGTTGGAATTTCTTAATTGAACACTATTGGGCGCGAACCCGGATTTCCCGATTTGCAGCGGGGCGGGGCTCGGTATTTTTTTCAGGCACCCGGTGCGATGTGAGATTTCGCGATTTTTCTTGGAAAGTCACCTGGTTTTGAGCGTATAACCAAGCATGAAAACTCGCTTTTGCTTGGTGGCACTCACCGCATTGAATATTCTGGCTCCATCCGCGTGGGCGCTTGAGGGGGATCCCTACGCGAACGAAACCCCGCCGCAGCGGGACGCACGCATGGCCTGGTGGCGGGATGCTAAATTCGGGATGTTCATCCATTGGGGCGTTTATGCCGTGCCCGCCGGAACCTACAAGGACCAGCAAATCGACGGGATCGGCGAGTGGATCATGCTTCGCGGAAAAATCCCGGTGAGTGATTACCGGGGTTTCGCCGCGACGTTCAACCCCACCAAATACGATCCCAACGCCTGGGCCGCGCTGGCCGAGGAGGCCGGCATGCGCTACATGGTCATCACCTCCAAACACCACGATGGTTTCACCCTGTTTCCGAGCGCTGCGAGCAAGTGGAACGTCGCCGAGGCCACCCCGTGGAAAAAAGATCTCATCGCTCCGCTGGCCGACGCCGCCCGCGGTCAGGGCCTCAAGTTCGGCCTCTACTACTCGCAGGCCCAGGACTGGATGAATCCCGGCGGGGCCAAGGTCGGGTACCAGGATGGCGAAGGTTGGGATGATGCCCAGAAGGGTAGCTTCGATCAATACATTGATGCCGTCGCCGTGCCCCAGGTACGGGAGATCCTAACCAATTACCAGCCGGATGTGCTGTGGTGGGACACTCCGCACCTGATGACGGCACCCCGCGCCGAGAAGTTGGCGAAACTCCTCGCGCTGAAGCCGGGGATCATTCATAACAACCGGCTCGGTGGTGGCTACCCCGGCGATACCGAAACCCCGGAACAACACATCCCCGCCACGGGGTTCCCCGGCCGCGACTGGGAAACCTGCATGACCATGAATGACACCTGGGGGTTCAAATCCTACGATCACAATTGGAAGCCCGTCTCCACCCTCATCACCAACCTGGTGGACATTGTTAGCAAGGGCGGCAACTACCTGCTCAACGTGGGGCCCACCGCCGAAGGCGAGATCCCAGCCGAGTCGATCAAACTCCTCAAGGAGGTCGGTGCCTGGATGAAGGTCAATGGTGAGGCAATCTATGGCACCCGCGCCACCCCGTTCAAACGCCTCTCCTGGGGCCGCTGCACCACCAAGGACGCCGGTGAGGACACCATCCTCTATTTCCATGTCTTCAACTGGCCGGCCGATGGCCAACTGACCGTCCCTGGTCTGGTCAATGAAATCAAGGCCGCCACCTTGCTGGCCGACAGTGCCGCCGTCGGCGTGGAAAAATCGCCCGCCGGTGCCGTTCTAACCGTTCCCGCCGCCGCGCCGGATCCGATCAGCTCCACCATCAAGCTGGTCATCAAGGGCCGGCCGGAAGTCGTTACCGTGCCGGTGTTTCCCAACCAGGACGGAGTCATCACCCTGAGCCCGGAGGAGGCCCAGTTTCAAGGCAAGACCATCAAGTCCGAGGTCAAGGGAGAAGGCCCGAGCAATATCGGATATTGGACCGACCCGGCCGACACCGTGTCGTGGGAGTTGCAGGCGGATCGCGACGGCAAATTCGCGATCAATTTGGAAGCGGCTTCTCCACTAGGCGGCTCGGTAATCAAGCTCACCGGCATCGGCGACCTCGCCTGCTCGATACCCAACACCGGAGAGTATGAAATCTATCAATCGGTCAAGGTCGGGGTGGTGACTCTAACCAAAGATAGCAAGGTGACGCTCAAGCTGCAACCGGTGGTGGATGGTTGGAAGCCGGTCAACATCCGCAAAATCGAACTCGTTCCGGAGCCCTGAATTCATGTGGAAAGGCCGCTTCACCCAGGATACTTCGTCGCTTGTCCAACAATTCGGTGAGTCGATCTCATTCGACTGGCGCTTGTTTCCCCATGATATTGCCGGGTCGATCGCGCATGCCCGGGCCCAGCTCAACGCCGGGCTGCTGACGGCGGAGGAGTTTGCGTCCATCGAGGGCGGGCTCCGTGGGATCGAGGCGGAGATTCTGGCCGGAGGGTTCGAGTTCAAGACCTCGCTGGAGGACATTCACATGAACATCGAGGCCGAACTCACGCGACGGATCGGACCAGCCGGAGCCAAGCTCCACACCGCGCGCTCCCGCAACGACCAGGTGGCGACCGATACCCGGCTTTATTGCCGCACCCAAATCGATGAATTGGCGGAATTGATGCGCGGGCTGCAGCTCGCGTTGCTCGGGCAGGCCGAACGCCACGCGGCCACGGTCATTCCCGGCTACACCCATCTCCAACGGGGACAGCCGGTGACCGCCGGTCATCATTTCCTGGCTTATGTGGAAATGTTGGATCGCGATCAGTCGCGGCTGGCCGACTGCCGCCGCCGGCTGAATGTCTCGCCGCTGGGGTCTGGGGCGCTGGCTGGTTCCACGATCAACCTCGACCGCCACGCGATCGCCGCCGAGTTGGGGTTCGACTCGGTGACCCGCAATTCGATGGACGCCATCGCCGACCGTGATTACATTGCCGAGTTATTGTTTGTGATTGCGTTGTGTGGCGCGCATCTGTCGCGGCTCAGTGAGGATTTGATTTTATGGTGCAGCAGCGAGTTTGCCTTTGCCGCGCTTTCCGATGCGCACACCACCGGATCCTCGCTCATGCCGCAGAAGAAGAACCCGGATGTCTGCGAACTCACCCGTGGCAAGACCGGGCGTCTCGTCGGCAATCTGGTCAATCTGTTAGTGGCGATGAAGGGTCTGCCGCTCACCTACAACCGCGACCTCCAGGAGGACAAGCCGCCGTTGTTTGATTCCATCGACACCCTCGCTCTGGTGCTCGCTGTCAATACCGAGATGGTTGCCGCGCTTGAACTCCGCGCGGAGAACTGCCACCGGGCGGCCGCTGATCCGATGTTGCTCGCGACCGATCTGGCAGACCATTTGGTCAAGGCCGGGGTTCCTTTCCGCCATGCGCACGAACTTGTCGGTAAAGCGGTGGCCGAGGCGATCCGGACCGGCACCCCGCTGGACCGCCTGGACTTCGCCGCCCTGGATCCCGCGTTCCCTGCGGACTCCGCCGCGGTGTTCTCGTTGGACCGCGCCCTGGCCGCCCGCACCAATCCCGGCTCGCCGTCGATCGAGAATGTGAGGCAGGAAATCCAACGGTTCAAAGCGGCGGATGACGCCGCCCGGTGATCGTAGCGAACCTCAGCCCTCCTTGCCGCAGCATTGTTTGAATTTTTTGCCGGAGCCGCAGGGGCAGGGGGCGTTGCGGCCGGTGCTCTCGATGGAGAAGCTCGGTTTGCGCTTGGGGAGGTTGAGCTTGAGCCCGCCGGAGCCTGCGGGTGATGGCATGGCGGAGGGATCGAGGTGGCCGGAACTGCCGGACGAGGCGATATTGTCCTGGCCGATCGCCTGCTGTTCGCCGCCGTGCAACTGCTGGGGCCGGGAATGGAGGTTGCGGAGGAATTCCTCGAGTTTGGAGGCCGAGCGGAAGAGGTTTTGCAGCGCTTCCTGCTTGATGCCCTCCATCAGGGTGACGAACAGTTCGTAGGCCTCGTTTTTGTATTCGATGAGTGGATCCTTCTGGCCTTGGGCGCGGAGGCCCACGCCCTCGCGCAGGGCATCCATGTTGTAGAGGTGGGCCTGCCATTGTTTGTCGATGGCGACGAGCACCATCCGGCGTTCCTCCTGGTCCATCACTTCGAGCGGCAGGTTGGCGACCCGGAGTTCGTAGGTTTCCTTGACTTTGGCGACGAGGATCGGGGCGATCTGGTCGGGGGCGTGTGACCCGCGGTTGAGTTCCTCCGGGGTGATGCGGATGGGCAGGGTGGAGTTGACCCACTGGATGAGGTCGTCGTAGTCCTTGATCGAGTCCTCATGCTCGGCGAGGAACCCCTCGACTTTGGCGGGGATGGTCTCCTCGATGATTTCGGTGACGAGATCCCGCGGGGTTTCGGTGGTGAGCACCTCGTTGCGGTAACCGTAAACCACCTCGCGCTGCTTGTTCATCACGTCGTCGAAATCGAGCACGCGTTTGCGCCAGACGTAGTTGCGTTGTTCGACGCGTTTCTGGGCGCTTTCGACCGACTTGTTGAGCCAAGAATGTTCGAGAGCCTCGCCGTCCTTCATGCCAAAGCGCTCCATCATGGCGGTCATGCGGTCGGCGGCGGCGAAGTTGCGCATCAGGTCATCTTCGAAGGAGATGAAGAACTGCGAGCGGCCGGGGTCGCCCTGGCGGGCGCAGCGGCCGCGGAGCTGGCGGTCGGTGCGGCGGGACTCGTGGCGTTCGGTGCCGATGACGAAGAGCCCGCCGGCTTCCGGCACGCCGGGGCCGAGTTTGATATCGGTACCGCGGCCGGCCATGTTGGTGGAAACGGTGACGGAGCCTGGTTGGCCCGCTTGGGAGACGATTTCGGCTTCCTGCTGGTGGAACTTGGCGTTGAGGACCGAGTGGGGGATTTTTGCCCGCTGCAACATGCGGGAGAGCGTTTGCGAGGACTCGACGGAAGCCGTGCCGCAGAGGATCGGCTGGCCTTTGGCGTGGGCTTCTTCGATTTTCTGGATGACCGCGTTGAATTTCTCGCGGCGGGTCTTGAACACCTGGTCGTTTTCGTCCATGCGGCAGTTGGGACGGTTGGACGGGATGGGCAGCACGTCGAGTTTGTAGATGTCGTGGAACTCGGCGGCCTCGGTCTCGGCGGTGCCGGTCATGCCGGCGAGTTTCTCGTAGAGGCGGAAGTAGTTCTGGATGGTGATGGTGGCGAAGGTCTGGGTTTCCTTCTCGATTTCCACGCCTTCCTTGGCCTCGACCGCCTGGTGGAGTCCGTCCGACCAGCGGCGTCCCGGCATTTCGCGGCCGGTGTTTTCATCGACGATGATGACCTTGCCTTCCTTGACCACGTATTGGACGTCCTTTTCGTAAACGCAGTAGGCTTTGAGCAGTTGGGAGATGTTGTGGATTTTCTCCGCCTGGGAGTCCATCCGGACCTGGGCGGCGTCCTTGGCGGCGATCTTTTGCTCGTCGGTGAGGATCGGGTGGGTGTCGATGTCGGCGAAGATCGTGCCGAGGTCGGGGAGGGTGAACGATTCCGGTTCGCCGGGGGAGAGGAATTCGCGGCCCATTTCCATCAGGTCGGAATCGTGGCCTTTTTCATCGATGACGAAAAAGAGTTCTTCCTTGAGGGCGAAGAGTTCCTTTTTCTGGGCGTCCTGATGGAATGACAGCTCGGATTTTTCCATCAGGCGGCGGATTTCCGGTTCCTCCATCAGGCGGAGGAGCTGGCGGTTGCGCGGTTGGCCGAGTTTGAGTTTGAAGAGGATGCGGCCGCCAGCGACGGGATCGCCGGCGTCGAGGAGTTGTTTGGCCTCGGCGGCGAGTTCGTTGCAGAGCTGGGTTTGTTTGCGAACCAGCTGTTCGACCAGCGGGCGGTATTTTTCGTATTGGTGGGACGACTGGCTGGAGGGGCCGGAAATGATGAGCGGGGTGCGGGCCTCGTCGATGAGGATGGAGTCCACTTCGTCGATGATGGCGAGGTAGTGGACGCGTTGGACCTGTTCCTCGCGGGAGGAGGCCATGCCATTGTCGCGGAGGTAGTCGAAGCCGAATTCGGCGTTGGTGCCGTAGGTGATGTCGCAGCCGTATTCGGCGCGGCGTTCCCAGGGTGGCATCTGGTTCTGAATGCAGCCGACGGTGAGGCCGAGGTATTTGTAAAGCGCGCCCATCCATTCCGAGTCGCGGCTGGCGAGGTAGTCGTTGACGGTGACGATGTGGACGCCGAGGCCGGTGAGGGCGTTGAGATAGACCGGCAGGGTGGCGACCAGAGTCTTGCCCTCGCCGGTTTGCATTTCGGCGATCATGCCGCGGTGGAGGGCGACGCCGCCGACGAGCTGGACATCGAAGTGGATCATTTCCCAGAGCAGCGGGTGGTCGCTGACGGTGATGGTGGTGCCGCAGAGGCGGCGGGCGGCGTTCTTAACCACGGCGTAGGCCTCCGGGAGGATGGAGTCGAGGTATTTGGCGCGGGAGATCCGGAAATGGTGGGTGATGCCGTGGAAGGCGTCCTTGGCGGCCTCGATGGACTCCAGGTTGGCCTCGACCATCGCCGGGAGCGATGGGAATTCGTCGCGGAGGGGATTGAGGCGCTGTTCGAGCAGGTCGGCGGTGGCCCGGAGGTCCTCGTCGTTCATGCGTTCGATCACAGGTTTTGCCGCGATCTCAAGCTCATGGTAGCGGGCGAGGTGGGCCTTCCACTTTTGGGTGAGTTCACGGAGTTTCTCCTCCGGTTCCCGCTGGAGGGCCTCCTCAATCTCGTTGATTCGCGTCACGGTGGGGCGGATGCGACGGAGTTCGCGTTGGTTCTTGCTGCCGACGATTTTCTGGAGAATCCACTTGATCATGAGGAAATTGCTTGAGGTTGGGCGGCTATGCCCGCCGGCCGCGGGGATACACCGGGAGCGCCGCCGGTGCAAGCGTTAGCGGCAAGATTGGCGAAAAACCCCCTCAGAGCGTCATCGCGTTGAAGCCGCCATCGACGACCAGCTCGATGCCGGTGATGAAGGATCCGGCATTGGCGGAGGCGAGTAGCAGGGTGGCTCCGATCAGCTCGGAGGCATTGCCGAAACGGGATGCCGGGGTCTTGCGGAGGATGTCGAGGACGCGGGATTCGTCGAGCACCTTGCGGTTTTGCTCGGCGGGGAAGAAGCCGGGGACGAGGGTGTTGACGCGGATGTCCTTGTCCGCCCACTCGCGGGCGAGGTTGCGGCTGAGGTTGTGGACGGCGGCCTTGGAGGCGGAATAGGTGAAGACCCGGGACAGCGGGTTGAGGCCGGAAATCGAGCCGAGATTGATGATCGAGGCCGGGCGGGCGGCATCGACGAAATACTCACCGAAAACCTGGCAGGCGCGGAACACGGCAGCGAGGTTGGTGTCGATGATGCGCTTGAACTCGTCCTCGGTGACATCCAGGAACGGGGTGGGGGAGTTGACGCCGGCCCCGTTGATGAGGATGTCCACCTGGCCGGAGCGGTCGAGCACGGTCTCGAGGAGCTTTTCCAGGGATTCGCGGGAGGTGACATCGACGGGGATAAAGTAGCCCTTGCCTTTGAATGAGGTGATTTCGGCGAGGCGTTTCTCGGCCTTTTCGGCGATGCGGCCGCCGAGGACCACCTCGGCTCCGGCGCGGGCGAGACCGACGGCCATGGTTCCACAGAGTTCGCCCGTGCCGCCGATGACGACTGCGGTTTTGCCTGAGAGATCGAAGAGTTCTTTGAGGAAGGAAGCGGTTTGCATGGGGGGAGAGCATGGCGGATTCGAGAGACATGCCAAGTGCGAACTTTTAAAAAACAGGGTTGCCGGGTGGTGGAGGATCGGGCAGCTTGGCCGGGAGATGAGCGCGGATTTGCAGATTCCCTGGCTGGAGCAGGCCTCGCGGCGGCAGCGCTGGCTGGTGGGGGTGTCCGGCGGGGCGGACTCGGTGGCCCTGCTGCGGTTGCTGGTGGAGCATGGATTCCGTAAACTGGTGGTGTGCCACTTGGACCACCGGCTGCGCGGTCGGGCGGCGACGGCGGATGCCCGGTTCGTCGCAAAACTCGCGGCGGAACTGGGGCTGCCGTTTGAAACCAAGCGGGTGGCGGTGGCCCGGTTGGCGCGGGAGCGGGGGGAGTCGGTGGAAACCGCCGCGCGGCACGAACGCCACGCGTTCTTCATCGAGTGTGCCGGGGAACACCGCTGCCGCAGGGTGCTGCTGGCCCATCACGCCGACGATCAGGCGGAAACGGTGTTGTGGAACCTGCTGCGCGGCTCGCACGGGTTGAAGGGGATGGGAGAGCGGCAGTGGATCGAGGTGGCGAATGGCGGGAGGGTTGAGATTTTCCGTCCGTTGTTAGGGGTGAGGCGACGGGAGCTGCGGGAGTGGCTCGCGGCGCGCGGCTATCGTTGGTGCGAGGATGCCAGCAATGCCGAACCGGTGGCCGTGCGAAACCGGCTGCGGCTGGAGGCATTGCCTCTGTTAGATGAGATCGCGGGCCGGGAGGTCGCGGTGATGCTGGCCCGCGCGCTGCAGTCCGATGACGACGCGCGGGAGATCGCGGAGTGGGCGCTGGCCCGGGCGGCGGTGGTGGATCCGCAGGGGCGCTTGCATCTGGGAGTGTTGCGGGAGCTTCCGGCAGCCCTGCAGCGGGCGGCGGTGGTCCGCTATTTGCGCGATCATGACGTGCCGGGGCTCACGCGGGAATTGTTGGAGCAGTCGCTGGAAATGCTCGCCCCGGGTGGACCGGCGAAAATCAACCTCCCAGGCGGGCGGTGGCTGCGACGGCGGGCGGGACGGATCATGCTGGCCACTTAAGCCAAACATCCAGATTTTTCAGCTTGCTCAATACGCTGCGATAATTTACTCATTGGCCTGAGTTAATTGTAAACCCTCCCCGGTATCGCCGCTTTCGACAAAACCCACCATCCGACTGCGAAACTCCTGGTTGGCGGTCAGAGAATTCCATTCGCCGAATTTCTCCAAGCTCCCGCAAGCCACTGGCTCGCCACTTCCCGGTAAGGGTTGTCCGAAAATCCGCGTCCATCCGCTTCATCGGTGGTGCTGATTCTTGGTCCCGCATGCCTGGCTGATCTTGACGCCGCCCGTATCCGCCGCCACCATTCTTCCTTCAGCCATCTCACCACCCAGGCCCATATGTGGATATGAACGATGTCCGCGCGGGTAAGGTTCCCTACCCGGGCGATGACATCATGGTGTTTGATCTCGATGATGGTTCCTTCACGCCCTGTCCGGGCTTGTCCCAAATCCATTCGTCATTCGGCAACCTCGGCGCCACGCGCTGTTTCAGATCCAAAGGAACGGTATCATCGTCAGGATGCTATCTTCGAACTTCCTGTGCAGTGGATGAGAACGGCCTGCCGACCACGCGGGAAACGGGCGAACTTGATCATGTGGAGGTGGATTTCGTGCGTCTGTGCGGCTCCAAGTGCTATCTGTTTGAGCTTGCCACCGGAAAGTCATCCGTTATGAGGGAGCTTCCCGGCTGCGACCACGACATGGCTGAGATCAGGCGGTTCCCGCTTCCTCCGTTGCCGACCGGTGATATCAAGTATTGGTATGATATGGCCACTGTGTTGGAGTTGCGCCAGCCTGCAAACGGACATTGCTTGGAATATGGCTCTCCGGGAGTGGCATCCTCCCTCCACGAGGATCCGCCCGTCCACCCGTTCTGGAAGGAGCACGAAGGCGCGCCGATGTGTTGCGGCGTGGTGGTGGATTCCGCAACCGCAGGTTCTGCCCCGCCACCGGATCCGGTGGTGCCGGCGACTCCGCCGCCTGCCCGCAAACGCAAGAAACCGGACCCTGGCATTCCTGAGATTCCAGAGCGGCCCGGTGCGCACATCCTCTGCACGGAAGACGCCGAGATTTCCGCTCAGATGAAAACGCTCGGCGAATGGCTGCCGTTCTTCCGGAAATGCGGCGTGAACCTCTACGGCTACATCTACAATTCCGAAGGCGAAGGGGACTTTTCCGATGTCGAACTCAAGGAGATGAGCCATACGCCGGAGGTGATCAAGTGCATCCGGCTGGCCGCCACCGACGACTGGCACGATCCAACCACCCTCGCCGCAGACCTGCGCCGCTGCAACGACTTGGTTCCGGACAAGCCCCGCAACTCCCGCTCCCGCAAGTGGATTCTCCGCGAGTTGGAGCACCTCATCGGACTCTGTGACAACGCCGCCGCTTCCGGCCTCAAGGTGCAGTTGCTCGCCCCGCCCGCCGATTGCGAGGACGAAGACAATTGGTTCGACGAGGGAGAGGATGACGACGACGAGGATGAGTGATCTGGTGAGCCGTGCCAAGGCCAATGGGTCGCTCTTCCCCACTGGCTTCCTCTGGCGCTCGCGTTGTGACCAACGCGGCCTACGGGCGATGCGCATTCCCATACTTCCCATTCTTCCCCTACTTCCCATTCTGCCACCAACGCCGCTGCTGAGGAGAGTCCTAACGACGGCGTGGATTGGAGGGCGGTGGATGAGTTGATGGGTCGGGAGAGCGGGCGGATCATCGGGGATGGGGGAGTGCCGCAGGACGCCGACAGCCTCTCCATGGCCGTCCACCCCGCGCAGAAGGCGTTGCTCCGCCGTCTGCCGCCCGCCAGTCAAGGGAATCGTGAATGGAAGTGTGAATTCCTGTCTTGGGTCTTGCGTCTTGAAGTCTTGTGTCTCATCCCATAGCCGTGCAGCCCGCGAGGAAAGAGCCGGGGTCAGCTCGTGAGCCGCTGCATCACCGCTTGCGAGAGGGTTTTGCCGTCGGCGCGGCCGTCGGCCTTGGCTTGGGCGAGCTTGATCACCTTGCCGAGGTCCGCCTTGGAGGTGGCTCCGGTTTCGGCGATGGCGGCGGTGATGATGGCATCGAGTTCGTCCGGGGTGAGGGCGGCGGGGAGGTAGCGTTCGAGGATGGCGATCTCCGCTTGTTCGGTGGCGGCGAGTTCGGGGCGGTTGTTGGCGGCGAACTGGGCGATCGAGTCCAGGCGTTGCTTGACCTGCTTGCGGACCACGGCGAGGGCCTCCGCGGGGTCGAGCACGGTGCTGAGGCTGCCCTTTTCGATGGCGGCATTGGTCAAGGCGGTCTTCAAGGCACGCAGCGCGTTGAGCGCCAGGGTGTCCCTGGCTTTCATCGCGGTTTTGAGGTCTTCCTGGAGCTGGCTGGAGAGATCGGACATGGCCGGAGGATGGTAGTCCCGGTCGTGTTCTGCAAGGAGATTCCAATGATTCCAATGATGGAAGGTGGTTGGCTTGAAACGAACCGCAAAGACGCCGAGGTCGCAGAGGCGGACGCGGAGGAGCATCTTCAGTGGCCGCGTTGGTCCAGAACTCAGTACACGACCTTGTTTAGAGGAAAGATACGAGCAAGTTCAATTCCCTCAAGGGTAGGGCGTGACGGCCTCGCCGCGCCCATTTGTCCGCCGCATGGCGGTGCGAATGGAGCGATCTTGATGGGTGGAAATCAAGTGCTATGCCATTCGCTTTATCCTGATCGTCTCAGGCCACGAGGCCAGTCACGGCGCGGCGCGGCCGCCACGCCCTACCTTTTCAGGGAATCCGACTTGCTCGGCGTCACGGCTCTTCTGAGGTCAAACGCTGAGTTCTGTGGTCACAACGCGTCCGCGAATGGTCCCTGCTAAAGATCCGGCCTATGCCATTCCCTCAATCAGCGGCCTTCCGTTTCTTGAAATACTTCACGATGGCGGCGGTGAGGCCGGGGATGTCGTGTTTGGTGGCTTCGAGGGCGGGTTTGTGGCCGTGTTGGCGCAGTACCTCGCTGGTGATCGGGCCGATGGACCCGGCCACGCAACCTTCCGGCCAGGGGATGCCGAGATTGAGGAAATGCTCGACGGTCGAGCCGGAGGTGAAGGTGATCAGATCCGCCCCGCGTTCCTCCAACACCGCGCGGGCACCGGTGGGATCCTCGGTTTCCGGGACGGTGCGGTATGATATACATTCGTCAACGATGGCACCCATCGCGGCGAGGCCGTCGCCGATCACCTCGCGGGTTTCCTCCGCCTTGACCCAGAGGATCGTCTGGTTCTCGATGCTCTGCTTTTTGAAGGCGGCGACCAACCCTTCCGCGACGTATTTCTCCGGGATCAGATCGACGGCGAACCGGTATTCCCGGATTTTCTTCGCGGTGCCGGGGCCGATCGCGGCGATCCGCGGATTGCCGAGGCTGCGGGCGTCCGGATAGGCTTGGAAAAACGCGTCGAAGAACCGCTCGACGCCATTGGGGCTGGTGAAGACGAGCCAGTCGTATTCGTGGGCGGCGGTGACCATTTCGGCGAAGCCCTGGTGGTCCGTCGGGTGGTCGATGCGGATGGTGGGCAGTTCGATCACGTCGGCCCCGAGGTCGCGGAGGCTCTTGCTGAGTTCGCCCGCCTGCTCGCGGGTGCGGGTGACGACGATGCGCTTGCCAAACAAGGGGCGCTTTTCAAACCAATTGAGTTTGGCGCGTTCGTTGACCACCGTGCCGATGACGGCGACCGCCGGGGATGAGAATTTGGTCTTTTCCGCGATGTCGGCGATGGTGGCGAGGGTGCCGACGATGCTGGATTGCGAGGGGGTGGTGGCCCAGCGGGTGAGGGCGATGGGGGTGGCGGGGTCCGCCCCATGTTCGATGAACGCGCCGGTGATTTCGCGGAGGCGGGAAACCCCCATCACGAACACCTTGGTGCCGGGAGTTTTGGCCAGCTGGGCGAAATCGATCGAGCTGTAACCCTTGGTGGGATCCTCGTGGCCGGTGAAAATGGTGAGCTGCGTGTTGTGATCGCGGTGGGTCACCGGGATCCCCGCGTAGGCCGGGCCGGCGATGGTGGAACTGATCCCGGGCACAATCTCGAAGGGGACCTTGGCGGCGACGAGTTCCGCCGCTTCCTCGCCACCGCGGCCGAAGATCATCGGGTCTCCGCCCTTGAGCCGGACCACCCGCAGGCCGGCCTTGGTTTTCTCAACGATGAGCGCATTGATCTGGTCCTGCGGCAACGCGTGGTCGCGGGCGCGCTTGCCGACGTGGATTCTCTCGCAATCCGGCCGGGTCCAGCGAATCAGCTCGGGATTACTAAGTGCGTCGTAGATGAGGACGTCCGCCGTTTCGATGCATTCCTTGGCGCGGAGGGTGACAAGGCCGAGGTCGCCGGGGCCGGCGCCAACGAGATAACAGATTCCAGAGTTGCTCATGTGAGGGATTGATAGAGAGTGAGGGCCAGTGAGATCGCGTCGTCGGCCGGGCCACTGACCCGGGCGATCCGGGGCGGGCCGCCGGACTCCGGGAACACCCGGGCGCTGAGTTGCAGGTCGTTGCCGCAGAGGGAGGAATACACTCCGACCGGAGTGTGGCAACCGGCGTCCAACAAGCGGAGAAACTCGCGCTCGGCGGAGATCCGGCACCAGGTCGGCCGATGGCAGATGCTCTCCGCAAACACCCGGCTGGGGGCATCACCAGCGCGGATTTCCAGGCCGATCGCGCCTTGGCCGGCGGCGGGGTAGAACTCGTCCTCGGGCAGGCGCCGGACGTACAGGCCGGGCATCCCGGCCACCGGTTCGGAGTCGCCCTGCGGCTGCTCGGGCAGGAAATCCAAGCGGACCAGCCCGGCTTCGGCGAGCAGGATCGCATCGTAGGTGGCGTCTTCGGCGAGCTTGCGGAGGCGGGTGGGGACGTTGCCGCGGAGGTCGATGATGGTCAGGTCCGGGCGCAGCCATTCGAGTTGGCGGGCGCGGCGCACGCTGCTGGTGCCGACCCTGGAGCTTGCGGGGAGGTCGGTTAGAGAGGTGGGGCTGCGGCTGACCAGGATATCGCGGACGGGCGCGCGGGTGAGGACGGCAGCCAGGCTGAACCGCGGGTCCAGAGTGGTGGGCAGGTCCTTGAGGCTGTGGACGGCGATGTCGATGTCACCGGAGTCGAGCGCCTGTTCGAGTTCCTTGATGAAGACGCCCTTGTCGAAGATGCCCTCGACCTTGGCCACATCGCTGAGGGCGACGTCAGTGCGCCGGTCGCCGGTGGTTTTGATGACGTTGCGGACAAGTTGAAGATCGGGAAACATCGCGGCGAGGATGTTCTCGGTGGCGGTGGCCTGGACCAGCGCGAGGTCGCTGCCGCGGGTGCCGATCACCAGGCGGGGGGCGGAGGAATTGTTGTCGTCGTTGGAATTCATGAAGGAGGTGGGTTGACCCATAACTGATAACGGATGACTACATCCCCGGGAGGTTGAGTTTGACCAGTTCGTCGGTGATGATTTGCTCGCAGTGTTCGATCTGGAGTTGGCGGCGGGCGCGGCCGTCGTCGGCCAAGTGTTGGAGTTTGTCGATGTCGTAGAGATAAACCTCCTCGATTTCGGCCACATCGGGGTGGATGTCGCGGGGGACGGCGATGTCGATGAAAAACAAGGGGCGGAACTTGCGGATGCGGCGGACGTTTTCGACATCGGCGCGGTGGATCAGGGCGTGGGGGGAGCCGGTGGAGGAGATGACCACATCCACTTTCGCCAGGACCGACTGCCAATCATCGAAGCGTACGGCGGTGCCGCCCATTTCGGTGGCCAGTTCCTCGGCACGGTCGAACGAACGGTTGGTGACGAAAATCGAGCGGGCTCCGCGGGAAACGAGGCTTTGGGCGGTGATCCGGCACATTTCTCCGGCTCCGAGGATCATCACCTGGCTGTCCTTGAGGTGACCGAAGATTTTTTCCGCCAGATCGACGGCGACGTTGCCGACCGAGGTGGCTCCTTCCTGGATGGAGGTTTCCGTGCGGACTTTCTTGCCCACGCCGAACGCGCGCTGGAACAGGCGGTTGAGGACGCCGCCGGTGGTGCCACCCGCCAGCGCCGCCTGATAGGCTTGTTTGACCTGGCCGAAGACCTCCGTTTCTCCGAGCATCATTGAATCCAGCCCGCTGACCACCCGGCAGAGGTGGAGGGCGGCATCCATTTTGAGTTTTTGATAGAAGTGGGAGGAAACGGTGCCGTCCAGACCTTCGCGCTCCAGCAGCCGGGTTTCCAACGCCGCCACGGCCGCCTGGGCATCCGGCGCGACCAGATAGTACTCGGTACGGTTGCAGGTGGAAACCACCACCGCTTCCGCGGCTTCCGCCAGTGCCGCGAGCTCGGTGGTGGCCTGTCCCAGCCGCGGTGCGCCCACGGCGAATTTCTCCCGCACCTCAACCGGTGCGGTCCGATGGTTCAGTCCCAGGCAAAACAACTCCATCAGACCGAGAGGAAAACCAGGAGTGAAAGCAAGAAGACACCTACGGCGGCAAGCGCCAGCTTCCGCCCCGTCATGCCCCGCACCGTTTTGAACGCCAGCAGCGCCAGATAGGCGACCCAGACCGCCATCGCTGCGATGAAATGGGGACGGGTGTCCTTGCCCGGCTCCATCAGAAAACCGGCGACCACCCCGACGGTGAGCAACCCGGTGCCGCACCACAACAGCCGCTCCAGCGAGACCAACAGGAGCTTGACCGGTGGCATGTTGCGAAACAGGGCGCTCCGCAGCACCTGCTCCTTGAGCTGGTGGTTGAGCACGAGGAACATGACGCCGGAAATGGCGGCAAGTCCGAGCGCGCCGTAGGCGAGGACCGCGGCGGACGAATGCAGGGCGTGATACGCGCTGGTTTCAGGAATGCGGTGGGGGGGAGCCTCCATCATCACGAAGCCGAGCGCCCCGAGTTGCAGTACCACCACCAGCGGTGCACTGAAAACGCCGAGCAGCGACAAACGGTAGGCGGGACCCACCAATAGATAGAACAAAGTCACCGACCACGCCAGATAGGCCATGA
This sequence comes from Akkermansiaceae bacterium, assembly GCA_021733795.1. Classification (GTDB taxonomy): domain Bacteria; phylum Verrucomicrobiota; class Verrucomicrobiia; order Verrucomicrobiales; family Akkermansiaceae; genus Luteolibacter. Next base: position 22,279 of record JAIPKB010000052.1, read on the forward strand.
TCTCACCCGGATCGTGCAGCGGGCAGGAGCCGCGGACTTGGCCGCGCTGGCTGAGAAATCCGAACTGGCAGAGCAGCACGGCGATCATCCAAATCACGGTCCAGTGGCTGCGCGCGCCACGGTGCACCGAGAGCATACCCCACCCTCCGCCGATGGCGGCTAAAACGGTGGCGGCAATCAGAAACCAGCGGTCCATGCCCGTGTTTCGCCGGATCCGGGCGGTTCTGCAAGAATAACTTTGTCCTTTCTTTCGTAAACCTCGATATTTGCCGACTTTCCGGTTTGACAGGCGGGTCGCCGCGTGGCCTGCTGGTGGCCAACGATCTCATGACCTCCCGCGAACGAATCCTTGCCGCGATCTCCCACCAAGAGCCCGACCGCGTGCCCGTCGATATGGGCGCCACCCCATCATCCGGCATTTCCGCCATTGCCTATGGCCGCCTCAACCGCCACCTCGGCTTCGGCCATGGCCAAACCCGCGTTTATGATGTGGTCCAGCAGCTCGCCCAACCGGAAGATGCCATTCTGGATCGGTTCAAGATCGATGTCGTCGATCTCGGCCGAAGGTTTAACGTTCGCGATGAGGACTGGTATCCGGTGACTTTGTTCGACGGCAGTCCCGCCGCATATCCGCAGTGGTTCCGCCCGGTGGCGACCCCGGCTGGCGGCTGGCTGGCCTTCGCTCCGGATGGCACCGAGTTGGCGACGCAGCTCAAGGACATGAATTTCTTCGACCAGACTTGCTTTCCCTGGCTGGACGATTATCCGCAGGATTTCAGCGGTCTGCCTGCCGCCATGGGCAAGGTCCATTGGGCCGCGCTCGCCCACTCGCCCTGGGACAGCGCCGGGCAGCCCAGGTTTTGGGAAAAACTGCGGAAGGAGGCGCTGGCCCTCCGCGCCAGCACCGACCGCGCGATCATGGTGGTCGTCGGTTGCAACCTGTTCGAGTGGGGCACCTTCCTCCGGCGGATGGACAATTTCCTGATGGATCTGCTCGCCGAGCCGGAGCGGGTCGAACGTTTGTTGGAAGCACTGATGGAGGTCCATCTGAACACCCTGGAGAAAGTTTGCGCCGCTGTGGGCGATGTGGCGGATATCTGCCGCTTTGGCGACGACCTCGGCACCGACACCGGCCCGTTCATGGCGCCCGCCACGTACCGGGGTTTGTTCAAACGCCACCATGCCCGGCTTTGCGACTATGTACACAAGCATTCGTCGATGAAGACGTTCCTGCATTCGTGCGGTTCGATCCACGCCCTGCTGCCGGACCTGATCGACGCTGGATTCGAGGTGATCAACCCGGTCCAAACCGCCTGCCGTGACATGGATCCCGCGCGGTTGAAGCGGGAGTTCGGGAAAGACATCACGTTCTGGGGCGGCGGGGCGGATACCCGCGCCATCCTCAATCACGGCAGCCCCACCGAGGTGCGGCGGGATGTGCTGGAGCGGCTGAAGGTTTTTGCTCCCGGCGGCGGCTTCGTCTTCAATACCATTCACAACATCCTGCCGGACGTGCCCCCGGAAAACCTCGTCGCCATGTTCGATGCCATCGAGGAATACCACACGGCCGGTTCGTAGGTCCGCGGGTGGCGAGCGGGATTCGCCCCAGCCGCTCACACCAACCGCACCAAATCAAGTGATGACCCCGACTCTCCCTGTCGCCATCTGTCTCATCCTCGGCACCGCCTTCCTTTCCGCCCAGGACCCTGCCGCACCACCCCCGCCCGCCGCACCTCTGCTGGTCCGCCCCGATCCCGCCACCCCGCCACCGGCGATTGAAAGACCCCTCGCCGGAGAAACCCAGCCCGCACCAGCCCGCACCCCCGTGCCGCCACCCGTCAGCATCGAAATCCCCTCCGAAAACTCCCTCACCTCAGAAACCCGCCGCGTCGGCGACCACACCCTCACCATTGAGCAAGTCGCCCCGGTCGATCTGCCGCCTCCGCCCATCCCGGTAGCCGCCCCGCCCCCCGATCCCGCCAAAGCCGCCGCCTTCCGCAGCCGCCTCGCCACCCTGCCGAAACGCCGCAACATCATCATCTCCACCACCGTTTACGACCACCGCGCCACCCTCGTTCGCTGGAGTGGCGGCAGCCCCGCCCGCGCGTTCGAGGCCTGGAGTAATGTCGATTTCAGCTTCCTCCGCAGCCTCGGATCCATCCGCCTCGGGGGCGACGAACTTCACTTCCTCTACCTCGGTTTCGGAAGGGTCGATACCGAGAAAACCGCCGCCTTCTTCGCCCGCCGCGGCCGCCTCTGGCTAAAACCCGCCATTCCCGAACTCCCCGCCACTCCCGAGACCGACCCCGCCTTCATCGTTGTCAAAGGCGACCCCACCCCCGCCGAACTCGCCGGTCTCACCGCCCTCCACTCCCTTTACAAGGCCGAACACGTCCGCCTCAAGACTGCCAACGAGTTCATCTGCCGCATCAACGCCCAACGAGCCGCCGAACTCGCCGCCAACCCGCACCCGCCGCAGGACCTCATCATCAAACACTGGAACACCACCGGCCAGGTCACCCTGCCCGCCACCCCCCAGCCGGACGCAGCCAACAAGGAAGGAGAAGCCCGGTGAAATCCCTCCCCATCCACCTGCGGACCGCCATCGCCGCCGCCACCCTCCTCGCCCTGGCCAGTCCCGCCATCGCCGATCCAGCCCACCCCATTCTCGACACCAACTCCAACAACCTCAGCGACGTCTGGGAAAAGTTATATTACAACCAGCAACTCTTCCCCAACAACAACCCACCCTACCACTCCACCTCCGACCCCGATCTAACCGATACCGATGGCGACGGCCTCTCCGATTACGCCGAACTCACCCGCCTCAACACCGCTCAAACCGCCCTCGAAACCACCGACCCCCTCCTGCCCGACACCGACTCCGACGGCATCCGCGACAACGTCGATACCACCCCCACCGTCAACAACGCCGACCCCGATCCCGCCATCGGCGGCGCCCCGGACACAGCCGGCTTCATCGACCCCCTCACCGGCCAGCCCACCCCGTTGCTCACCTTGATGATCGGGCGCTGGGACTTCGAATCAACCATCGCCGCAACTCCGCAAACCGGCTTCCCTAACATCCGCTTCCCGGACTCCGGCCCATCGGGTTACCACGCCAGCCCCTACTTCATCACCGCACCCGATCCGGATGGAATGCCCTCCAAGGCCATCCGCACCACCCCCACCGGCTTTGGCAACGGCTTTCTCACCATCCCCAACGCCCTGCTCAACAACCGCGCCTACTACACCGTCTCCTTCTGGGCCAGGATCGACCCCAATGTCAGTGCCAGCTACATCCCCGGCACCGCCTACGGACTCTTCGGCCATCACAACTACGCCAATTACCCGCCCTATCTGGATGTGAACGCCAACGGCATCTGGCTCGAGAAAACCCCCGATGGCAAGATCCACCTCCGGGCCGGAACCCTCAACCAAACCAATCATGTCGGCAGCACCATCATCGCCCTCACCACCACCCCCGCCGGAGTGGACATCCCATACGAACCCGGCCAGCTCGACGACGGATGCTGGCGTCAGTACACACTCATCCGCTCCAGCGGACGCACCATCCTCTACCTCAACGGTGCCGAAGTCGGTCGCGCCGATCACACAGTCGCCACCATCGTCCCCGATTCCGACGCCGGCATCAGCCTTGGCCGCCTGGCCGGTCCCGCACCCGGCACCATCCCCACCCAATCCGCCACCCAGCCCGTCGTCAAGGGGAACTTCGACCGCCTCCGCGTCTGGCCTTCTGTTCTCACCGCCGCCGACGCCCTCGCCCTCTACCGAGAGGATGCCGATCACGACGGCCTCTGGGACATCACCGAAGCAGTCACCCGCAAGCAAGCCTACGCCACCCCCGGCCACCCCACCGAAAACCCTCCGCCCCCGCCCTCGCTTGCCGGCTACCACTTCTCCCCCTACTACTACAACGACAGTAGCGGCGACTACGACCAGGACGCCTACAAAACCCCCTTCACCGAGCTTGACGAACAAACCCACGGCACCTCCCTCACCGAACCCGACACCGACGGCGACGGTCTCCCCGACGGCTTCGAGGTCGAATACGGCCTCAATCCGCTAACAGCCTACACCAGCGGCCCCGGCACCACCCGCGACGACCAAACCGATCCCGACACCGACACCATCAACAATCTCACCGAATACCTCAACCACACCAACCCCCTGGCATCCGACACAGATGGCGACACCATCAGCGACGCTGCGGAAATCGTCGCCGGTTCCGACCCCAACGACACCGCTGACCAGGGTATCCCTCCCGCCGGAACTCCCGAATCCGTCCCCTTTCACATATATGGAGACTACACCCAATGTGAAGCCACCATCACCGGCAAAGGCCCGTCTGACAACCGAGTCCGTCGTTTCCGCATGAGCGCCCCCGGCGTGGCCATCACCCAGAACATCCCCCTCCTGCCGGGCAACACCTATCAATTCGGTCTCAAATACCTCAGCACCCTGCCGGATCAATCCGTCCCATGGTTTTGTTGGGAAGCCTCCATCGCCACCCAGACCGAACCCGCCTTCGTCCTCGCGGGCAAATGGCTGGTGGACAACTCCTCCACTCTCCTCGCCGCACACTCCCACTCCCAAGGCGAAAACAAGGTGAAGGAAAAGCCCCCCGTCACCCTCGCCCCCTCCGACCTGGACTTCATCAAGCCAGGCACCGAACTCGACGAAACCCCCACCGAAATCGCCGAAGACAAAGAAGACACCGAAGGCGGAGTAGTCAACGTCAACTGGGACGACGACGACAACTCCGGCGGTCCCGGCATCCACGGCAAGGTCGATTACAAGAGCGACTTCGACGACCCGGAAGGCACCCGGGACGAAGACGACCTCATCCAGATCAAGCTCCACAAGGCAGCCCCCGGCATCACCGCCCGGCTCAAATACGCCAACACCCACATCATACTCTGGAAGACCAGCACCCGCGCCGGGCAGGTTTTCAGCGAGACCACTGAATTTAATCTATCAGATGACCGTATCGTCTATATCGAAGGCCTCAAGCTGACCCCCTCCGGCCAACCCGTGGAGATTCAGATGCAAATCAAATCCGCCATCGACCCCACCTACCTCCCCGGAGACACCGTCATGGTCCATGTCGCTACACCCATCATGTTATTCTCTGGAGTCAACCCTGGTATGTCTCCCGAAGAAGCTTCTTTCACTGTTGAATTACTTCGCTCCAAGAACACGGTTCTTGGAAAACGGCGCTTGGACGACAGAGTCAATACCGTTGTTGTTAGTGGTAAGGATTTGAGTGGCAATGACAGGGCGTACTCCATAGACGTATTCTCGGCCATATTGTCTGACGATGATATTTCAGAATCGCATCCGCGAGAGATACATAGCGACAAGGAAATGAAAATGGCTTTAGAGGTGGCGGGTTCGCATGTAGTGTTCTCCGGCCATTCCAATTTCGGTCTTGGGCCGAGTTTCATGGCCAAGGGCACCCGCACGGTCGAAGACTACATGAATATCTCGAATTTCGGTATTGCGGGCATTATACTAAGAGAGAAACTTGGCGACCAAGAAGCGTATTGCAATCCGATGCACGATCTAGAGCATGGTGGGGCCGCCTTTGGTGTTCGCGACGAGGACATAAGTGACACGGTAGAGAATCAGTGGGTGGATATTTCCGGAGGATATCGGGAACGACGATTCCCCGTAGCCACCGCACAAATCACCAAGAAGCCAGCCAATGGTGATATTCCCGCATATCATTTCACCCAAGGTGATGCCTGGGCCACCATGGTCGCGTCGAAAGGTGATCTGCCTACATTGCGCTATGCATCGCTCTTCATGAATTCCTGCAATTCAGGAAGGCATTTCGGGGAATCTCTTAACCGGAACACGTTCATGTACACACTCTCAGAGTCTTACTCAACTATTATCGATGATGAAATCGCGGTGGATTCTCCGTTTTCTAGCTACCTCTATATTGAAGGCGTGGTTCTTGGCAAGAGTTGGACAGACCTCACCTCATTTCTAGACAAATACCGAAAGCAAAAAGAAGAATCACCTTCAGGCAACTACCGCTTCTCACATTAGCTCCACCGCCACTCAAGGCTTATGCTCCATCCCTCAACCTGCTACCAATAAATCAAAGTGCCACAAAGACAATTCGACCAAACCAAAACAACTATGAAACAGACAATCCAAGTTATATTTATGCTGGTTTTTGCATCCCCGCTCATGGGCGCTCCTCGTGACTACTTGCCGGACCCTCCGTCATTCGACAAGAAGGTGGCTGACTATACTGTGCAGGATGTCGTAGGATGTGCGTTTACCTGTAGGGCTCTCCTGCCGAATGGTCATCCATTCAAACCCGCAAATGGGTTCGCCAAGATCAAATCCGATTGGCCTGGCGCGAAGCTGCCAGCAAATATTGATGTGATTCTGACCTATGTTTTTCCAACCACGGATTCGTTTGATGAGAGAAGCATCACCAATGGCATCTACTGGACGATTCACGAAATAATGGATGTTCCAGCTACGGAAAAGGCGACGGCGTTCGTACGGGTGTATGACGCGCAGACCGACTCTGTCAAGAAGCGCAAACTCGCGTTCATGAACCAGAAACTGTTTCCCTACCTTGCCGACGAGCGGATGCTTTTACCCCTGAAGGACATGTTGGATGATTCCTCCGTGTATCGGACGGAACGAACTGAAGGCGGCGGCGTAGCCACCACATCGGTCAGGCGTGCGGCAAAGGGCATGTTCCGGCGGATTCTGTTCGACAAAGACCTGCTGAGCATGGATACCGATGAAGGCAAGTATCTGATGGGAGAGGCCGATATTGAGGCGATTTTTGGGGGCACTGCAACGGAGGAGGTTTCCTGCGGGCTGCTCAAGACGTGGATTACGGATCATTGGCAGGAAATCGCAAGTCAGGCTGCGAAAGCCCGCGCCAAAGCTGACCGTGAATACGAACCCCCTTCAAATATCTCGTCACGATCTCCCCGCTGATCTCCTGGTCTTCAATTATCCGCAGATTCCACGGCGTGATTGGCGGATCAACCGCACGTATTGCGGGTGATCTTCTCACCGAAAGAGAAGGGATCACCTATAGGTATTCTTGGGGGATGACCCACTATGTCCGCCTGCTCACGGAGGGCAAGTCATGGACGGAAATCGTCACCTTCCTCAATCAGAACCAATACTACCCGCCGAGCCTTACCGCTCCAGAAACTCCTCACCTCTACAAATACAAGACCAACTAATCCCACCAACAGACAAACATTATGAAAATCATACTTCGCACCTTCCTGTTATTGGTGGCCACCGCGCTGCCGGTCACCGCTGCTTCCCCGGCACGCATGAGACCAGCCTTTTTGCCGAATACCCCGCCTGCGGAGAAAGCCATATCCGTCTATACTCCGGCGGATGTTCTGGGAATTGTTGCAACGCGATCCGACCGACTTCCAAAAGATCACCCGTATCGGGTGAACGGGTTCACTGCAGGCCTCAAGGCCAACTGGCCCGGCGCGAAGACGGGGACCAGCATTGATGCAATGTTGTTGATTCCCGTTAATGCACCTGAGGATACCGACCGAGGTGAGATCGGCAGCGTATGGAGGAATTTGCTCTATATTCTTCAAAGGGTGATGGATGTTACGGACACGGACAAGGCGGATGCCGTCATCCGTGTATTCGACGCGCAGACAGATCCCAAGAAAAAGGCCCGTGCTGCGTATTTCGCGGCATCCGCTTTCCAGGATCTGTTGGATCCAAGATTGCTCATGTGCCAAACCCACTCGCTCGACGATGTCACTGAAATAAGATCTGTTGATACCACCGATGAGCAGCTTGTGATGGAGACCGTCCGCAGGGCCACGATCCGGTTCATCGAGTGGCAGCTTGAGGAAATTGGATTTGAAATCAATCCCACATGGGGGCAATTGGACGAAGCGGCCCACTGTGCCGCCCTCAAGCAGTGGCTGACCACCAATGAATCCCTGATCGTCACCAAATGCGCGGAAACAAGAGCCAAACCAGGCTGGAAAGCCCAAGATGCAGGCATCAGTCCCTTTGACGCCAGGTGGTAGGACGGCCATTGGAAGCTAGATCCAGAGGTGGTGCTGCGATCTTCGTCAGCACCCTCCCCGATCAATCCGTCCCTTGGTACTGCTGGGAAGCCAGCATCGCCACCCAGACCGACTCCGCCTTCGTGCTCAGAAATCACTGGCTCGTGGACAACTCCTCAGAACTCCTCGCCGCCCACACCCATTCCCAGGTCGAAAACAAAGTCGCCGGAAAGGCCCCCGTCACCCTCGCCCCCTCCGGCCTGGACTTCATCAAGCCAGGCACCGACCTCCACGAAACCCCCACCCCAATCGCCGAAGACAAAGAAGACACCGCACGCGGGG